>JAPLSR010000440.1 GCA_026398545.1 Candidatus Sumerlaeota bacterium
GGTGTCTGGCAACGGTCCTCGCGGATATATTTTCCTGTGGGAGGGACAATCAAGAAAACCTTTTTCATGACACATGCCCCCGCATATCACCTGAGATTTTCTTTCGGGGCTGGCGCACTACCATGTGTTTCCTTTGCAGTCGGTTGCGGCTGGACATAGGGGATGATGGTGACATATTCCTTGCGGGATTCATCCGGTGAGAAACGGATATCCGCCTCGTGCCCAAGGGCAGTGCGTCGGGGATTCAGGACGTCAAAATCGCCGGTGAATGAATATTTGCCCTCTTTATCGGGCAGATAGAGGGTCCCATGGACAGAGCAAGAGATATCAAAAAGTCCGGGGTGCTGAAGGCTCGGTATAAGGGAATATTTTCCTTTAGAGGGGCATCTCGGGGTGTCGAGGAGATAACGGTCACGCCGGTCGACAAGGGGGAGGTGGACCAGTTTCTCTCCGTGTTTGAGCCTGAGGGTGCCCGTTGTGGGATTGTCAAAGACGACCTCCCCAAAATGAAAATACTCCGCAATCATCATCACAAGGTCATCAAAGGAGACCTGAGGGGAGACATCAAAGCGAAATTCCTTTTTCATCTGGAGCATCCCCTCTTCCATGAGGAGCATCCCCCTGAAACAATTCCGCACCTCAATCTTCTTAAAGGCGGTGCGGACATTGCCGAGGATAATTGCGGCGAGAAACACGCCAAGGATAGAGATAATTATGATGATAGTGTTCCTGCTGTGTTTCTGGGTTTTGACCTTTCTTTCCTTGCGCATTACGGGAACTTCTCGCCTTTAAATCAGGATTAATGATTAAAATACTCGGAGATTAATTCAAAAAGAGTCAACAAGAAATAATTTTTTACCCGGAGGGGAAATGTGTGCTACATGTTCTTTCCTCTTCACTCAAGTCTCAAGAGAGATTCACGCCCCTTGTGCGGAGATATTCTTTGAGCTCGGGGATTTTTATGAGACCGAAGTGGAAGACGGAGGCGGCAAGGAGGATGGTGGCGCCTGCCTCAACGGCTTCATAAAAGTGTTCCATCTTGCCTGCCCCGCCCGATGCCACCACAGGCACTGACACAACTTTTACAATCTTGCGAATGATGTCAAGGTCATAGCCCGTCCTGACTCCATCGGTTGCCTTGCTGGTGGGGAGGACGCAACCGGCGCCATAGTCCGCCGCCTCTTTCACCCACTCAACGGCGTCCTTGCCAGTGGCGGTGCGTCCACCATCAATATACACCTCATAACCGGAAGGCAGAGCCGCATTGCGGTCAACGTCGAGGGCGAGTGTTACTTTTCCCGAACCCATCTCTTTCACCATCTCCCTGAGGGTTTCTGGACGGCGGACGGCGGCGGTGTTGATAGAGACCTTATCGGCGCCGGCATTGATGACCTCCAGGGCTGAAGGGACATCCCTGATGCCGCCACCCACGGTAAAAGGGATTGTTGCCGCCTCTGCCACCCGCCGGACGACCTCCAGCATGGTTTTCCGCCCTTCCACCGTGGCGGTGATATCAAGCATGGCAAGTTCATCTGCGCCGGCGGCACAGTATGCCTTAGCACATTCCACGGGGTCTCCCGCATCACGAATATCGACAAAATGAACGCCCTTGACCACGCGCCCTTCCTGCATATCGAGGCATGGCATGATTTTTATCTTTTGTTTCATGAGGCCCCTCCTTTTATAACTGAGTAACCGTTTCTATAGAGAATGGATGAAGATTTGTCAAATCTCATTCATTGGTGGCTAAAACAAGATATGCCCAATATAGATACAATCAACAGATTACGCAGACGACGCAGATAATGATTCTTACTAATTCCATCTGCGCAACTCTGCGAAATCTTTGGATTATAGAATTCATGTATCTCCCGTGCAAATTGTTATTGATACACACCGGCATGTTGTGTATAAGTAATCATTGTTTTTTGACAGGATGGGACTTGCAACCGACGTAAAGACGACCATAATTTACACCCACGTGCTTAACAAAGGAGGCCATGGCGCCCGCAGCTCGGTCTCCGGGATGTAAGCCGGTTTATACAGTCTGTATAAACCGGGATTGGTTGATAAGGAAGAAGCCGATAAATGGTTGATATGAATGACATTACGCGAAAAGACAAGAAGACACGGGAACTTCTTATATTGAAAGAGACAGTCTGCGTTTCCCGTTTTATACAGACTGTATAATCATTGTTAGCCGCCCTCACGAAAGTCAAGGTGATGGTTCATGCGAATTGATCTCACAAAAACTGTTTTCACACCCAGTGAAACTGACTTCATCATAGGCAAGCTCAAGCAGGCTTCAGAGAGAGGGTTCATAACGAGCAGGTCTGAAAACAATCCGTACCTGTTGGCATCATTTATGGGAGTGGAAGAAAAGGGCATTACGCCAAAATGGAACGTGAAGATATACACCTACAGCAGGAAATATAAGGGGCATAGCCTGGTATGTTTAGTTGATAAGCACATTTTGGGTAGGTTGATAGAAGAGGACTACGACAGTTTTATTCCGCCCGACCTACGAGTCCTGCGAATAGATGATGCTGGTTGGGGGTTTCCCTTGTGCGGGGTGATGGTTGGCATATCAGATGAACGCCAAGTTGAGACCGCCATAGTGCCGGTTGAATACTTCCGAGAAGACGGAGAGAACGGTTTTCACACGAAACATTATCTGAAAGAGTACACAGATTTGGCCATCCAACTTCTGAACCAGTTTGGCGCGACGCCAGACACACATCGCATTGAAATCTGTACGGGATACGTGAATCAACCGCTTCGAGATGAACTGAGGAAACTCGGATATGATGTCCGAGTGGTGGAAATCAAGGGGAAGTTACAGGAAGAACTTGAGGAACTGTACAAAGCGTATGTGCTTGAGGAGGTTGGTTCAGATATCTACTACGACCCTAAGGATATGAAGAAGTCAGAAATCCCCCGAAGATACAGGGAATGTCTTGAGTATGGGAAAAGACACTGTCCTCACCAAGTCAAGACAGGATGGGATGCAATAAGTGGGTAAAGGAGGGGCTTTTTGCATGGCTAAGGAGGGAGGCTAACAACTCGTTGCAGCCGATCCTTACTCCGCTGAGCTCCGTAAGGGTGGCTGAGCTCGGGCGTTAGATTCTATTGGAGGTAAATATGGCATATACATTTAAATGTCGAGAATGCAGCTCAAACACTTGGACCGCAAATATCGTCGAATTATTTGAGAATTATACCAACGCTTCCGGTCGCTTTGTCTGTCCCAATTGCAAAAGCACAGATACCTACATATACAAAAAAAGTAAGTTACAGGAACCAGGTGACTTTTGGGAGCGGTGGATAAAAGGGGTGATTCGAATAAAAACCGAGTATGAAACATATTCCCCTTATATTTTTCTGACAGCGGGTAGCGAGGATGGAGACATCTCTGACTTGCATTTTAATTATTACAAAGATTTGCGGCCTCAAGGTGGTCTACTAAAGCCTGGTGCAGGTCCGGGTGGGGGCCCTGTCCTCGGCGTCAATGATCTTTTCTATGTTTTACGACATCTTGTAAAACTAGGGGTATTAACTAAGGACTATATTGTACGCCGAATTAGTAAGTTCTGAAATTTTACAATAGAAAATCTAACTTTCACTGTAGCAGACCGAACGACCATGTATTTCGGCTTTGATTGAAGGTATGTTGCACGCGGCCGTTGAGTTTTATTGTTCGACTGAAGAAGCCATTTACATAACCTGAAACGTCTGACCCACGAGTTGGAATTCGGAAACCTCGGCACGTTCTAATTTGTTCCTGATCTGTTTGAAACGTCTCACGGTGTCTTCTGAATATAATTGTTCACCGCAATGAAGACAGACCTCGGCATGAACCTTTAAGACTGCCGTATTGCACCCTCCACGGAGGAGTTTCTCAATATCTTTTTCAACCATCTCACCACCGCAAACCGGACATTTTGTAAAAGGCATCATATTTATCGCCTCCTTATTTTCCAATCAATCCAGCGATTTATACAGTGAATGGGATTAGCGAGTCAAAACTATTCTTTTTTCTCGCGGCTATGGGTGCGCCGGAGTCATCTGTGGTTACATCCATTCCACGCTGCGATTTCTTCGGATAAACGACGATTCAAAGTGATTGACAGGCTTTCCTTTCGGCTGTTAGAAACTTCCTGACTTTTTGCATAATTGTCCGGGGAGTGAACTCTTTTTCCATGCAGAACACTGAACTCATCCTGATGCTGCCTGTGCTTTTGTTTTCACTTTCCCTGCATGAATTTGCCCACGCACTCGTGGCGCTATGGGCGGGCGATGATACGGCGGCGCGCGCAGGACGCCTCACGTTAAACCCCATAAGCCATATTGACCCGGTGGGGACTGTGCTTGTGCCGTTAATATGTCTTATTCAATCCCTGAGCGGCGGGGTCGGCTTTTTTTTCGGGTGGGCAAAACCGGTCCCTGTGAACCCCAACCGTTTCAAAAAGTTGGTGTGGGATGTATATGTGAGCGGCGCCGGACCGCTCGCCAACTTTATCCTGGCAGTCATTTTCACACTCATCTTCAAAGCCCTCCTCATGCTGGATGTAATGTCATCTGAACGCCTGTCCCCGGAGATGATAAGGGTTCTGAGCGCATTGATTATCAACTTTATTGTCCTGAACGTCATCCTTGGGCTGTTCAATCTCATCCCGATACCGCCTCTTGACGGTTCGCACATCTTTTTCCACTTTTTTGTGCGCTCCCGCACACGTGACAATATAATGTTCATGGTGTTCCATTTTCTGGAACGATTCGGGTTTTTAATCCTGATGATTTTACTTTTCGCCGTTCCACATGAGTTAAACCCATTTTACCTTATGTTTGGGAAGGTGATGCAAGTGATAGACTGGTTCTTAAGATTATAGAAAGGAATGGGGCATGACGAAGAAACGCATTCTCTCAGGGATTCGTCCGACCGGCAAACTACATCTGGGGAACTATGTCGGGGCGCTGGAGAACTGGGTCAGGCTTCAGCAAGAATATGACTGCTTTTATATGGTGGCGGACTGGCATGCCCTGACATCGGAGTATGCAGATACAAGAGAGATTATGGAGAATATGCAATCAATAGTCCTGGACTGGCTTTCGGCAGGGCTTGAGCCTGAGATATCAGTCATGTTCATCCAGTCCAAGGTGAAGCAACATGCGGAGCTGGCGCTCCTTTTAGGAATGTTTGTCCCCCTGCCATGGCTGGAACGCTGCCCCACATACAAGGAGGCGCTCCAGCAGGTGAAGGAGAAAGACCTGCGCACCTATGGATTTCTGGGATACCCCGTCCTTCAGGCGGCGGACATCCTCATTTATAAGGCGGATGCGGTGCCGGTGGGCGAAGACCAGTTGCCACATTTAGAGCTGACACGCGAGATTGCCCGCCGCGTGAACTTCATCTGTGGCGACATATTCAAGGAGCCGCAGGACATCCTCTCGCGCGTGCCGAAACTCCTCGGCACTGACGGACGAAAGATGAGCAAATCATACGGCAACTGCATCTATCTCTCGGATGATGAGCAGACGGTGAATGAGAAAGTGAGTCAGATGGTGACCGACCCGGCGCGCGTGCGCCGCTCGGATAAGGGACATCCGGAGATTTGCAGTGTGTTTGACTACCAGAAGGTCTTTACACCGGAGCGCATTCCTGAGATTGAGTCGGGATGTCGCGCCGCAACACTCGGATGCGTGGAATGCAAGAAAATCCTCGCGGCATCATTAAAAACGCTCCTTGACCCCATGCGGGCGCGCCGCGCAGAAATATTGAAAAACCCCGACCATGTGCGCAACGTGATTGAGGAGGGAAATCGCCGTGCCGCCGCAGAGGCGGAAAAAACAATGATACAGGTGAGGGAGGCGCTCAAGATTGTTCCGTAAAGTTTCAAAAAGTTTAAGAGGTTTAATTATCAATTATCAATTGTCAATTATCAATTGATGCCATGAGCTACCGTGTAAAAATCAAGGTCTTCGATGGACCTTTCGACCTCCTGCTCCATCTCATCAAGATAAATGAGATGGACATAAATGACATTCCTATTGCCGAGGTCGCGAACCAATATCTGGAATACATCCAGCTCATGAAGGACCTTGACTTAGAGGTGGCGGGGGAATTTCTTGTGATGGCGGCAACGCTTTTAAACATCAAGGCACGGAGCCTCCTTCCCCCTCGCGAGGATGAAAGCGATGAGGAGGAGATTGACGAAATACTTTCCGCGAAGGAGCTGATGCGCCAGCTGATTGAATACCGGAAATTCAAGGAGATTGCCCAATCCTTGCGCGGCCGCGAGGAGGAATATGCGGACGTCTTTTTCCGGACGGAGGTTATCCAGATTCTGCCGGCTCCCGAGCGGGAGGAGGAACCACTCCACGAGGACTTGAAAAACCTCTTCACAGCCTTTTCACGCGTCCTGCGATATACCGAGGCGCGGGGTTACCACCAGGTAGCTGGCGATGAATTCTCCATTGAGGAGAAGATGGAACATCTGCGCCATCTGCTGACACAGGAAAAACTGCTTGACATCATCAAGGTCTTTGAGCGGTGCATGAACAAGGCGGAGATGATTGCAACCTTTCTGGCGGCGCTGGAGTTGTGTCGCCTGAAGGAGGTCAGAATCAGCCAGTCGGGACTTTTTGAGCCGATATATCTCACTCCGCCGGCAGGAAATGGTTTTGAGGTCAGTGTGTAATGATTCCCCGGTTTTCGTATGCCCCTTTATCTCACAGACCCGGGGGTAAATTATCAGTTCTGTAGCGAACTCAAACACATGAATCTTTCCCTGAAAAGAAGAGGTGCCTTGTGAAAAAGAAAAAGATGTTTTTTTTCGGCATGGTTGTCTTATACGCCGCGTGTCTTGCCGCCTGTCACCGCCAGCCGATTATCATTCCCGATTTCAACACCCCCACAGAGCAGTATATCTTTGCCAAGAACTTAAAAGACCAATCTCTTCTGGAATCTCCACAGCAAGAGAAAAAGATGGAACGCACAGAAGCGCTGATTCTTGCCTATAACAAAGTCATCGAGCGATTTCCCGAAGACCTTCGCGTGACACCGCTTGCCTGGAGCGAAGTGGCTGATATATATTTCCGGAAGGGTGATTATAAAGAATCTCTCAGGCTGTACGAAATTGTGCTGAAGAAATATCCCGACCAGGATGATGTGGTCTGCAAATCGCTCTTTGGTGCGGCGCGCTGCCAAGACCACCTTAAAAATTATGAGAAAGCGCTCTCATATTACAAGCAATGCTTTGAGCGTTTTGAAAATGACAAACGCCCCCCCCTTGCATTTCTTGGCAAACAGGCAAGGCAACTTTATAGCAGGGTCAGGGTAAGATGATAAAAAAAATCCGCCTGTCTCTATTAGTGCTTTTTGTGCCCATCTTTTGCATGGGCTTATCGGTCGATGAACCACCGGTAACGGAAGGGCGCCGTCATGTGGAGCGTTACAACAAAGACACC
>JAPLSR010000160.1 GCA_026398545.1 Candidatus Sumerlaeota bacterium
TCAGCGGGGATGAAGTGAGAGGGGTGGGAGGAGGGGACACTCGCGCTGGAACGGGCAATAGATATGGCTCTGAGTGCGGTTTTACGAGCGGCATCATTTGTCATAACATCACTTGCGGCGAAACCCCATGCACCCTTCACAAGCGCCCTTACGCCAAAGCCGAGGGTTTCCTCCATCCGCACCTCTTCTATTTTTTCTCCGGAGACGGTGATACTCTGCCATTGAGCCTCCACAATGCGCACATCCCCATATTTAGCGCCGCCGGAGACAAGTGTATCAAGCATCTCCTCCGCCAATTCCGCAAACATCCCACCTGCCATCCCATCCGGTTTTTTTACTTGCAAAGAGTCCGGCTTCAAAGTAGTCACCAATATATTGAGATGACCATCGGGCGGAAAATTGTGCCCATCCTTTGGAAATGAGATTTTAACACGCCCTGCTCTTTAAGATAATAGATGAAAAATAAAGAGAAACTTAAAGGGACAAGTCAAGTCATACTTCTCCTCCTGCTTCTTATTGCCTCTTTTTCCAATGCGGATATCATTCATAAAAAGGATGGCACATCGGTTGAGGGCAGGATTATTTCCCAGTCGGGGGAAAAGGTTGTCATTGAGTCAACGCCGTCTTTTGTGAAGATTGAAATTCCCGCCGGCGAGGTGGAACGGATTGAAAAATCAAAATCTGATGCCATTCCTGATAACTTCCGCGTGGCACATCTGAAGGCAAACACAGAACTGATGGAAGGGAAACCTTTGGAGGCGGTCGAGACATTGCTCGATGCCATTGAGACCATCGGGCAATCCCCCGGTCTGGTACTTTCCACTCTTAACGCCGACTTGATGAAGGCGCTTCCCCTCGCCGACCAGAATGCCCTTAATCCCGACACGCTCAAAGATGCAATCACGCAATATGAGACACTTTTAGGATTCACCAGCCGTCCGAGCTTTCAGAATTTCTCCCTTCATTACACCCGGTGGCAAAATCTCTCTGATGAACTCAAACCCAAGATAGCTCAGGCATATTATCAGCTGGCTATAAGTGATGTGAATAAAAAGGACCCGGCTCTCTACGCAGAGATAGAAATCTTTCTCTCTAAGGCACAGAATCTAACACCCAAAACAGACCCGCAGTGGTTCAATATTCAGGAGTCCATCGGACTTTTCAAGATGAACTTCTTGAAGAAATACAAAGAGGCGGAAGAAATCTTTAAAAATGGCTATGAGCAGGCTTCGGACTCCGATACAAAGCAGAAGTTTTATGATTTTGCTCAGCGGGCGTCAAAGGCGATTGAGGAGGGTGCTCGCGCCAGAGCTACAGCCCTCCCAAGCCCAACACCCTTTACTGCCAGGTTGATAGACAAGAATTTCCCAGCCCCGCCGGTTCCCTCTCCCACGCCCAGACGGGTGATTACGGGTGAGAACCTGCCGGTTGGCAAGCGAATCGGACAATTTATGGTAAACAGGGAATATACAAAGATTGTAGTTCTTCTATTCAAAACTGTTATGCAGTCAAGGATACTTCCCATCATAGTTGCCGTTATTGTCGGACTTCTTTTGTTCTGGTATCTACCCGTGGTCATTATCAGGTGGCGGGCAAGACGTGTGGACATGCTTGCCAACAAGATGTACACCCTTGTGCAATTCACCGGCATCATC
This sequence comes from Candidatus Sumerlaeota bacterium, assembly GCA_026398545.1. Classification (GTDB taxonomy): domain Bacteria; phylum Sumerlaeota; class Sumerlaeia; order MWCT01; family MWCT01; genus JAPLSR01. Next base: position 1,656 of record JAPLSR010000160.1, read on the forward strand.
GGGCTTTTTATTTATGCCGTTGCCTCCATAGTCAAAGGAATTTTCACAAGGGATAAACGCGACCGCTGCCCTTATTGCAAAAAACCCATTGATAACATTGATGCCTATATCGATTATAATTTCAGAATCTGCCCGCACTGTCATGAGAACATCTCACCCCTATACAGCCTTGAGGATTACATCTTGCATCTTGTTAAAACGGTTCAGTCCTCCATGACAATGAAGGCGGGTTATGCGGGAGGTCCCGGTGTCCTTGAAAAGGATGCCATGGGCAAGCTGATTCGCGGTATTATCACGCTTGCTTATCAAAAGCGCACCAGTGATGTCCATATTGAACCCGAGCAGGAGGGGCTGAAGATTCGCGCCCGCATTGATGGCATGCTTTATGAGATACTTAATCTGCCCAAGCAGGTCGCCGATACGATTGTATCCGCCATTAAGGTGATGGCAAGTCTGGATATTTCGGAAAAGAGGATACCCCAGGATGGCCGCATCAGCATGTGGGCAGACAACCGGGACCTTGAGTTGCGCATCAGCACCTCTCCCTCCGCCCGCGGGGAAAATGTTTCCATCCGCATACTTGACCCGAAGGCAATTCTTGTTGATTCAACCAAACTGGGACTCGAGGGGGATAATCTTGAAAATTTCGAGCGCACTATCAGGAAACCCTATGGCCTCATACTTGTGACAGGACCTTCCGGCAGCGGGAAATCCACAACGCTTTATGTGGCTCTCCATACAATCAACACGGGCGATAAAAACATCATTACCATTGAAGACCCCATTGAGTATAAGCTGGAAGGTATAAGCCAGCAGCAGGTTCATGTGGCGGCGAATTTCACATTTGCCACAGGACTCCGCTCCATCCTCCGCCAGGATCCGGACGTGATTATGGTGGGGGAGATACGCGACAAGGAGACGGCGGAAATTGGCATTGATGCCGCAACCACAGGACATCTGGTGTTCACCACACTCCATACGATTGACTCCCC
>JAPLSR010000346.1 GCA_026398545.1 Candidatus Sumerlaeota bacterium
TGAAGCCGAACATCCCGGCCGCTTCGCTTTCGCCTTCCAGAATGAGACCATCCACAGGCACCTTTTCACCCGGTCGGACTCGGAGGCGGTCTCCCACACTTATCTCTTGAATCGGCATCTCCTTTTCTTCCCCATCCCGGATAACGCGGGCTGTTCGAGGGGCAAGATTAAGGAGCTCACGAATCGCCCCGCCTGTTTTGCTCCTTGCCCTTTGCTCCAGAACCTGACCAAGGAGGACAAGGATAATAATCACAGCGGCGCTTTCAAAATACATCGCCACATGTCCATCCATGCGCGCCGATGAGGGGAAAATACCCGGAGCAAGGGCTGCCGCCATGCTGTAAATATAAGCCGCTCCCGTTCCCATGGATATCAGGGTGAACATGTTGGTTGAGCGGTATTTCAACGCTGTCCAGGCGCGGACGAAAAAAGGCAAGCCCGCCCAGAACACCACCGGCGCCGTCAGTATCATCTGCAACCATTCATTCATCCTGTGAGTGATGAATTTCTGGAGCGGTTGGCGGGGGATATGGGGTGACATGGCGAGGATTAAGACGGGTATTGTGAGTATCAATCCAATCCAGAACCGGCGTTTCATATCATTCTGTTCAGTCTCAGCCTCTGGAATTTCCTCAGCCGTGGCGGTGCGTTCCAGCGCCATGCCGCACTTGGGACATGTGCCGGGGGTATCGCTCTCCACACCTTCGCACATGGGGCAGTAATACGCCTTTGTCACCTTGCGCAGTTTGCCTTTTTCACCTTTGCCCACTTCACAATGCGGACAATATTTTTCCATAGTCCACCTTGACCACAATGCGCATCTCCATCCCACCACACCCACTGACAGCGGATGCAAGGATGAGCTCAGAGAAAAAAACTCCCACATCCTTCCTTGCGGGTGCAAGCTTTTACAGTTCAAATATGCTCAGGGATTGGCGCTGTTTGCAGGCGATAAAAGGCGAGGAAGCAGGCAATCACAATTGGAATAATAAACACTCCTGTGAATATACATTCAACCCGGATACATACTCCGCGATTGCCCGTGCCCCGCATGAATCACGGCTGACTAATCTCGCCTCTGAATCAAAGCGATATCATTTGCCCTCAATAGGGGGAGTTTTTCCAAGCTCAATGTTCCTGTCCTTCAACTGCTTCATGTATTTTGTGGGGTTCTTTTCGAACTCTTTTTTGCAGGCGGAAGAGCAGAAGTAAACGCGTTTTCCATCCTTGTCAGAGAAGAATTTCTTGTCAATTTTATTGCCATCCCTAATGGGGCATAATGCATATATTGATTCTGTTAAAAGAATAAAGGAAAAAATTGAGAATTTCGTCTTAAGGAGGTCATTTTTATGGTTAAATCCTGAATTCCAAACTCAATATTAATGCAGATTAGTAATGGAGTCAAGATGCGCCCCATTTTAACTTTTCCTAATTTGGTTTTGATGGATGGGAAAGATTCATCATTATTTCTTAAGATCAATGATTATTATATTTTTTTTATAGGTTGCTTTTAATTTATATTGATGATGTTGCACAACATGAAATTTTATTGTAAAAGTAGTATATAGACTGGGATTTAATGGCTCTTGAGGTATTTTTTTTGTTGGTTCAGTTTTACTTTCTATGAATATCCCACCCATATCATTAATTAATTGAAAATTCGGCTTATGATTATCAATATCGATTGGGTTATTACCAATATTTTTAAGAAAGATTTGAATAAATATATTATCCATTTTCGCCTCAGTTAAAAGTAAATCGTTTTGTTTAATTGGAGTAGTATTTTTAATTCTTGAATTCCTTTTTGGATTAATATTTTTATCACTTTCCCATTTTATATTCATTATCATAAATTCAATGGTTCCCAATTGTATCCTTTCTCCTATTTTATATTCATTATTAATATTCTGTGATGGATTCTGTTGTAAAATTGTTTGATTACGAAAATTTGATTTTGTAGAATCAATATTATTATTGTTAGGCGAATTATTATTTGGTATAATTGAAATTACTGAAGAAATTGGTATTTTTATTTCTGAATTATCTAAAATTTGAATTGTAAAAACATCTTCATTAATCACAATTTTTTTTGCATTTATGGTTTTACCATCTTTGGTAAGAATTGATATAGTAGAAATATCAGAAAATGCAAATAATGATATAAATGAAAATAATATAAGTAAATATGATTTATAAGTCATATATATATCCTCATTTTATAATTATTTGCTTTTACGGTTTTTTATACAAATATCATTCAGAAAGGATAGAGCCTGGGAAATAACTTGGTCTGCATTATCGCCTGATGTCCAAGGAATAAGATCATCCTCAAGCCATACCCACTTAGATTCTATTTCGTTTTCATTCTCTGTTGAAGTCGGTTGGATTTTAATGCATTCCTGATAGTATGACCTTGTACGATATTGTCCGCATTGTCCGCTGCTAATATTGCAAAGAGCCTCAATGCGGATTTGTTTTGGCACCTCTCCAATTTTCACAACCACTTCGATAATTTTTTCTACGATAAAACATTCTGAACAGAAATCATAATTTGATATCATTCATATCTCCTTTCTTAAATAAGGAAGTTTAAAAACTTAAAAGTAATATAAATAAGCTTATTATCTCTGTCAAGACCGAAATTATGAAAAGTTAAGATGATTGTTTTTTATACTGACAATAAATAGAGGGATGGGCACAGAAAAAAACTCCCACCTGAACTTGTGGGTGCAAGTTTTAATAGTTCAGATGTTCTCAGGGATTAGCGCTGTTCGCAGGCAATAAAAGGGGAGGAAGCAGGCAATCGCAAGTGGAGCAACTAATACTTCTGTGAATAATACCTTTAGACCAGATGCATATTCAGCGATTGCCCGCGCCTCAAATGAATAACTGTTGACACAACTCGCTTCTGAAACAAAGCAAGATTATTTGCCCTCAGCAGGGGGGGTTTTACCGAGCTCAATACCCTTTTCCTTCATCTGTTTCATGTATTTATCGGGGTTCTTTTCGAACTCTTTTTTGCAGTCGGAACAGCAGAAATAAACGCGCTTTCCGTTTTGGTCGGTGAAGATTTTCTTGTCAACTCTGGTGTTATCGACGGGGCACCTGGTCTGCTTCCTCATCGTGGTGCCATGTGTCTTGCCTTTGACCTCCCCTTCCTTTTTCCCTTTCTCTCCCATGGGCAAGGTGGCAGTTGTCGCCTTGTCATGTGACTTAGTCTCTCCAGCTTTTACTCCCTGTGCACTCGCCCCTGGTTCCCTTGTCCTTCGTGGTCTGCGAGTGGTTCTTGTCTGTGCCATCACAGTCACCGCAAAAAGTGTGACCAGTAAGAAGGCTGCCAGCACAATCAACGATTTCCGTGTGCGAGACATACGTGTAATACCTCCATTCAGACAGATTTTAAGGCGCTATAAAATAACCGCCTTTTTTTCAAAACCTCTTTCATTTGATAAAAATGATTTGTTATAAATTGTGTAATATTAAAATTTTAAAATACATAATATTATTTTGTAATGGATATAGTCAACTGCAAAACTCATGCCTGTTTTTTCAATCAATCTTTATAATGTAAGAACCAGACACCGGCATGCCTGCCGGTATGACCAAATCACGGATTATCCGCCTGAGGCGGACGGATTCTTTTTTTATCCATGCCAATCAGTCTGCCGCGGCAAACCAGTGGCTTATTATTCTTATTTTAGAGCGGGATGGTATTAAATCCCCCGGATTGGCAAATATTCCCATTTTGTCGCGGTCATAATACGTCCATGCGTCAAAAAATACCACCGCTCAGGACAGGTCTCACCGGCGGCGAGATTCTCACCCACGGAGGTTTCCCATGCCCAAGAAATCCACTCCATTCTTTTTTCCTTGCCCTGAGGGAACATTTAAAGGCATAATTTTTGCGTAATAATTTGGAAGGACCCAGAGTTCAGGAGGTTTTTATGCATTACCGTAATCGCTCAAAGGGATTTATGTTTATCGGGCTCCTCATGGCACTTGTCATTGTCCTTATCCTTATGGGGTATTATTTCAAGAAGGATAAAGATACGCAGAGGATGTATGTCCAGACCCAGATTGACAAAAGCAAGAATGTTGCCTGCACCGTCAACCGCCAGACACTCTCCACCTCGATAATGACCTGGACAATTTCCCATCCGGGGGAGCAGGTCACTGTGGAAAAACTGCGCCAAGCGGCCGCCAGCGTCCCACACTGCCCGGACAACATTGATTACATCTTTGATAATAACGGGAATGTTTACTGTCCGATACATTTTCCGCCTCCGGGTCAGACACCCATGCAGAAACCCTCACGTCTGAATATCGGGTCTCCGGAGGTTGATTCTCCCAGCGCCCCAGCCGCAGGAACACTTGACCGTGTTAAACAACAACTTGGGCAGTGAACCCGGTTTCTGTGCGAATCTGCCATTAGACCCAATCGCATGTGTCCCTATCTCCGGATTATGAGACTGAAAAGGGCTTCAGGGATAATATTATAACCGCATGATTTTGAGGGGGTATGATGATATGTCGCGCAAGGTGTATATTTTTCTTTTTGTTGTCACTTTAGTGAATCTCTGTATCTTGTTATCCATCCTTTTTCTGGCGCGGAGGGATGGACTTTCATCCGGCGTGGGCATTTTTCAGGTGGCGCAGGCGGCGGAAACCAACCGTGACGCCTCCCTGCGGCGCACCTCCATTGTGAAGGCGGCAGAGAAGATCAGCCCCGCCGTTGTGAATATTGGAGCCATCCGAACAGCATACGTCCGCCGTCTTGACCCCACCTTCCAGGACTTCTTCAATCCATTTATCCTCTATCCTTACAAGGAAAAGATGCCCTTTCTCGGCTCCGGCTTCACTCTGAACTCCGATGGGCAAGTCCTCACCAATTTTCACGTCATTGAGGGTGCGGAGAAGGTGATTGTAACTCTGCCTGACGGACGTGAAATGGATGCCGATGTGCTTGATGCCGACAGGGTGGTTGATGTTGCCCTCCTGAAAATTAAAAATGCAAAAAATCTTCCATATGTGAAAATGGGTGATTCGGATGACATCATGATTGGTGAACCAGTCATTGCACTGGGCAATCCATTCGGCAACCTGATTGATGACCCCCATCCCACAGTGACAGCAGGTGTTATCAGCGCTAAGAACCGCTCCTTCAATCCCGACCCCGACAATATGCGGGTTTATACAAACATGATTCAGACGGACGCCTCCATCAACCCCGGCAATTCAGGGGGTCCGCTTGTCAACGTGAATGGAGAAGTCATCGGTATCAATACCTTCATCATGTCACGTTCCGGCGGTTCTCATGGCATTGGATTTGCCATCCCCATCAACAGGGCGAGGGCGGTGGTGGATGAAATCATGAAGCATGGCAGGATACGCCCGCTCTGGCGGGATTTTGACTGTGTGAACATGACGCCCTATCTTATGCGGGTGTTGAAAGCGCCTGACCAGTCTGGCGCCGTTGTGAGGAGAATGGAGCGCAGTGGCGCGGCGGAGGAGTGCGGGTTGAAGGTGGGCGACATCATCCGGCGGGCAAATGACCGCGAGGTGCGGGACTCTTCCGACTTTTTAGCCTATTTCAGCGCCCTGCAGGTGGGGGATGTCTTCAATCTGGAAGTCCTGCGTGATGGAAAGACCGTGAAACTCAAATATGTCGTCCGGGAATACAAGCCATAGACCCTAATCGGGAAAATCCCGTGAAGCGCCTTGCGTGTCTGAGGAGATAAGTCCATCGAGGATGTGGATGATGCGGCGGGCATGGCGTGCAATGTCCGCCTCATGCGTCACAAGGATGATGGTTTTCCCACTTGCACTTATCTCGTCAAAGATGGTCATGATTTCACTGCCGGTTTTAGTGTCGAGATTGCCTGTGGGTTCATCGGCGAGGAGGATGTCGGGGTCATTTATCAGGGCGCGGGCGATAGCCACTCGCTGGCGCTCACCACCGGAAAGTTCGGAGGGCAGGTGAGTGGCTCGGTGGGAGAGTTTCACCTGTAAGATTAGTTTTTCCGCGGTCTGGCGCCTTTCAGAGGTATGTCTTCCTGCATAAATGAGAGGGAGCTCAATGTTTTCCCGCACAGTCATCTGTGGCAGGAGGTTAAAGTTCTGGAAAACGAAGCCGATACCGGCGTTGCGGGTGTGGGAGAGTTCTGTATCGTTGAGGGTGTCCACGCGTCGCCTGTTCAGGATATAATGACCGCGCGTTGGGCGGTCCAGGCATCCGAGGATGTGCATAAGGGATGATTTACCCGAGCCGGAAGGTCCCATGATTGCCACGAATTCCCCCCGATTGATTATCAGGTCGACCCCGAGCAAGGCATGAACCTCCGTTGCACCCAGGTGATAAATCTTTATCACACCTTCAAGTTGAATCAGGATATTGTTACCATCATTACAGGTTTGTTGGGCTTGAGACAATTGTGTTGTCCTGTTTTGCTTATTTGGTTTGTGAGCCGATGACTGGCTCTAAGCCTTTTTTTATCTCCTCAATCGTCCCGATGCGCTCAATCTTTTTTGTCGGGTCGCGAAGGAGCACGGTTTCCCCTTTGGAAAGACCTTTGACAACGACAATGTGATTCTCATTGGTATCGCCTATCGTGACATTGCGTTTTTCAAATCCCGTGCCTTTTTTGACAAAGATATAACGATTCTCCTTTTCCCCAAAGACAGATTCCTGGGGGATATACAATGCATCGGAAATCTTGTTGATGAAGACACGGACACGCGAAGTCATTCCCTGGCGGAATTTTTCATCCGGTTTTTCCATCTTGATACGCACCTCGAATTCCTTGCCTCTCGGTGTTCCGCCGCCACCGCCGCCAAAGAAAAACTCCGCATTGCTTATCGGCACCACGCCTTTTGTTTCCACCTTGCCTTTGAAGACCTGACTTGGCAGGGCATCCACGGTTATCTCCGCCGACTGTCCGACGATGATTTTCCCGATATCAATCTCGCTGATAGGAATGACCGCCTGCATGGTGGCGGGGTCGGGGATTTCCATCAAGGTGGAGCGCCGCCAGGTCTGGTCGCCTTCGGCAATCTTTCCCATCTTGTTACCCTTCCAGGTTATGGCATAGGAGATATGTCCCTGCCCATTCGCCTTGCAGACAGATTTTTCTATTTTCTCCAGGACATCATCGAGTTTCTTCTTCTGACGCTCGAGCTCCACCTTGGCAATTTCCACATCAGATTCCTTGATTTTCACATCCGATTTCTGGTCTTCAATCAACTTCTTCAGGTTAATCTGCTCCTGCTTGAGGGTGAGTTCTGCCTGAAGGAAGGCAATCTGGGCGTCATCAAGAGCTGATTTCGCCACGAGATTCTTCTCAACGAGGATTTTCTGTTTTTCATAATTCAGTTTGGCGTCCTTGAGTTTCAAATCCTGAAATTCCACCTTTGCCGTCTGTCCCTTTAATGAGAGGTCATTTTTCAACCTTGTGAGGCGAAGGGTTTCTTCTTTCTGGTCGAGCTTAGTCTTTGCCAGGTCCACTTCCACCTGGAGGTCCTTCTTCTGGTCATCGAAGTCGGAGGTGTCTATCCAGATAACCGGGTCTCCCTCCTTAACGTATGTGCCCTCGGGTATCAGTTTGATAATCTTACCGCCGAAATCAGATGTCACATTTTTCTTAACTGCGGCATCGAGGGTGCCGATGGTGGAGATGGTGATTTCAAACGGACCTTTCTTCACGGTGGCAGTCGGGATATTGGCAACCGGCGAGAGTCTGTGTTTTATAATTTGATTGTAGGTAAAAAAGGCACCACCGAGTATAATAAATAGTATAATTATGATGATTATCTTTTTCAATTTTTTTATCCCTCTTTGATATTTAATGAAACCTTGTGAACATCCAGCTCTGGACTAATATTACCGACTCGCATCTTTTTAATTGAGGCTTCTTCCAATTGCCTTGTAAAGTCTCGAGATGCTTATCTGATAATTCACCAGTTCACCAAAATAATTAGAGCGTGTCTGGAAAAGGTCATCCTGTGCCTGGCGCACATCATTACTGGTCGAAAGACCGGCGTCAAACCTGCCCAGCTCCTGGTCAAGGCTTTTTTCAGCCTGTTCAACCGTTTTTGCAAGGATGATGAGGCTGGATTCGCTCGCCTTGACACGACGATATGACTGGGTGACATCCCTGACGGTGTCACGTTCGCGGCTTAGCTGGTTGATGTGTGCCTTTTCAAGAGAGAGCCGTGCCCGGCGCAATGCCTCCCTTTTGGGGATATTTGGCCATGGAATAGTCAGAGAAAGTCCTGCATCCCATGAACTTTGGTCGCCCAAATTGTGACTCTCGCTAAACTCATTCCCCGCATCGCTGCCGGAATAGCTCACATTGAAATCAAGGTTGGGGAGAGTCTCATTTTGCGCCTTGTCAAGGGTGATTTCCTGCTGGCGGACAACGATATCGCTCTGGACGAGTTCCATCCTGTTGCCGATTGCCTCGGCAATGCACTGGTCGAGCATGGGCAACTCTACCTTGCCGATTTTCAGGAGAAATTCTGTAATGTCCTGGATGCTGAGTTTTGTCTGGAGGGGCAGTCCGAGAAGGGTAAGTAGCCCCTCAATCTGGTCGTCATAGGTTTGCTGGCGTGACACTACATTGTCTCGCTCCTGGAGATATTGAACCTCCGCGCGGGATATCTCGCTCTCAGGTATCTGGTCAAGACTGAATTTAATCTTTGTTGCCTCAAGGAAGCGGGCTTTCTGCTCGAGGGCATCTAAGCTGACTCGCAGCTGGCTCTTGGCGCGCAGGATACTGTAATATTGTTCGATGACTGAAAGGACGACGTCACGGCGGCGCAGGACATCTGATATTTCACTATTGATGAAAGAAAGGCGGCTTGCTCGTATGTCGGCGAGACCGCGGCGCAGACCCCCGCCCTGCAGGAGAGGCTGGGCAAAACTCACATTGCCGGTGTTTGAATAAGTTTTGTCCGTTACCTTTGAACGTCCGGTTTCCATGGATGCCTGGATTGAGCCTCCGGTGGCAAGGTTCTGTTGCGCAGTGAGGGAGGCGCTCTGGCTGTTCCTATGGGTCTCTGTGCGGTCACCGTTAAGTTTTACGCGGTCCTTTCCCACGCCTGTCTGTGCG
>JAPLSR010000115.1 GCA_026398545.1 Candidatus Sumerlaeota bacterium
CGCCGTCAATCGGGGCACCGCCCGCAAGACCCTCCGGACCCGTCGATATTGATGACCTTCTGAAAAAGGGCCTCATCTCAGAGGAGGAATATCAGGCAATCTCTAAGATTTCCCGCAGGAATCCCCGGAAAAAATGAGCGCCACTATCCTTACATATCATCATGTGGCGGATGCGCCTCCCGGTCATCCGCGAAGAGACCTCTTTATCTCCCCACGGGAGTTTAACCGTCAGATGGATTTTCTGAAACAGGACGGATTCCATGTGACGTCGCTTGACCTGATAAAAAACTCCCTTACAGGCGGAGAACCTCTCCCGCACCACACCGTTGCCATCACATTTGATGACGGATTTGAGGACATTTTCCAGAACGCCTTTCCCATCCTGAGGGCGCATGGATTCACGGCGACAATCTTCGTTATCACTGGAACCCTTGGTGCGGCTGTCTCTCAGGGGGACACGTCGGAATGTGAGCGATATCTCTCCGCTGAACACCTGCGCGCACTATCTGCGGCGGATATCACCATAGGTTCCCATTCGACCGCACACCGACGACTTGGCAATATCCCTCTGGATGAGGCAACGGAGGAGATTGTGAATTCGCGCAAAGTGCTTGAAGAGATTCTCGGACGTCCGGTAACCTGGTTCAGTTATCCCTTCGGGAGTTTCAACTCCGAGGTGGCGCGATGCGTCCGCAATGCCGGATATGCGGGGGCGGTTTCAGTCATAAGGGACAACCGTGTGAAACCCTCGCAGGTTTATTATCTCCCGCGAGTCATGGTGATGCCGGATGCCACACTCCTGCGCTTCAGGTATTATTTCAGCGCTCTCTACAGCATCATTCACCGGATAAAGAACCGCAGGCGATGGGGAGAATACGCATGACTACTATTTGTCAGCTAAACGCGGTGCGGCGACGATGAAAATCTTACACACCAATTTTCATAAAGGTTGGGGGGGGCAGTCGAACAGGATTCTCATTGTCTGCCGTGAGCTGGCGCAAAGGGGACACGAGGTCGCGATTGACGCCCCGCCCGGGAGTGAACTTGTGCGACGGGCACAGGCGCATGGGGTTCGCACTTTTGAGGAGATGCACTTTTTCCGCGGGTTGCACCCTTTAAGTCTATTGCGCGACATCAGGGCGATGAGGAGATTGCTCCTTCAGGAGAAGTTTGACATTGTGCACACTCACGGCTCCCAGGATGCCTGGTGCGCCGCCTTTGCACTCCTTGGAATGAGCCCGCGTCCGCACCTCCTCCGCACAAAACACAATATCTTTCCCATCAGGGAGCACTTCGCCAACAGATGGCTATACGGAAGGATGACGGATAAAATCATCTGCATCTCACGCGCCATCCTTGAATACTGCGCGGCGAAGCCCTATCTCAGGCGCGAAAATCTTGTCCTTATCCACAGCGCAGTCAACGCCGAACTTTATGCCCGCGGCGACAGGGAGAAAATCCGCAAGGAACTGGGCCTGGGCGGACATTACGTTGCCGGGATTGTGGGTCGCCTCCGTCCCGAAAAGGGGCACCATACCCTGTTAGAGGCATTTGCACGACTCAAAGACAGGGCGCCGGATATGATGCTCGTGGTGTGCGGCGATGGTTCCATATTTCAGGAGCTCTCCGACTTTGCAAAGGCAAATGCCATATCTGACCGCGTGATTTTCACAGGCTTCCGGACAGATATACCCGACATCCTTTCCGCCTTAGATGTATTTATCCTGCCATCACTCTCCGAGGGGCTCGGGACGGCAATCCTGGAGGCGGGGGCGGCGGGACTTCCCATCATCGCCTCAAACATTGGCGGCATTCCGGACATCATTGAAGACGGCGCAAGTGGCATCCTGGTGCCTCCGACAGATGTCTCTGCACTGGCGGAGGCAATTATGTCAGTTTACTCAAATCCTGAGAAGGCAAAACTCCTCGGTATGGCGGCACAAAGGCGCGTTAGGCAGCATTTCTCCGAGAAGGCGCTGGTTGATAAAAATGAGAGCCTGTATCAATCATTGATTAATGCGCCGGAATAATCCACCAGTGATGCCATTAAGGGTTGAATCCGCATCAATTTACGTTTTTTCATATGAAATTTTGATTGCATCCGCAACCGGGGGCAAATAGCTTTTTCATAAAAGTCGCAAAAGGGCGGGAAATGGATTTTAAATATTACGTGTTTGACCTTGATTACGGGGCTGAGGAGTTGCAGGCTGTCCGCGAGGTGCTGAAGGACCGCTGGCTCACGATGGGTCCCCGGACGGCGCAATTTGAAAAGGCATTTTCAAAATGGCTCGATGGCACACCCTGCGCCCTCGTCTCAAGCGGAACCACGGCGCTCCATCTTGCGGTGTATGCCCTCGGACTTTCACGGGGCGATGAGGTTATACTTCCATCCCTCACCTTTGCCGCCACCGCAAATGTTGTTGTCCAGTGCGGGGCAAGATGTGTCTTCGCAGATATCGAACGGCTGGATGTCCCCCTACTTTCACCTTCCGAGGTGGCACGGAAGATGACGCCACGCACACGTATCATCATACCCGTCCATTATGCGGGATTCTCGGCGGACATGGAGGGGCTTTCAAAAATTGTTAAAAAGGAAAAGTCACGGCGAAAAAAAGCCGGGGAGACGCGCCCGCTATACATTGTGGAGGACGCCGCACACGCTGCCGGAGCGCGCGACTCGCAGGGGCGACCCCTCGGCGCCATCAGCGATGCAGGCTGTTTCAGCCTCTTCTCCAATAAAAACATTGCCGCCGGCGAGGGGGGAATTATCGCCACAAAAGATGCGAGTCTCCATAAGCGCATCCTCCTTCTGCGCAGTCATGGACTGACACGTCAGACATGGGAACGGCACAAGGACTATGCCGGTGACCAGGCTTACCTTTATGACCTCATGGAACCCGGCTTCAACTACCGACCCACAGAGCTTACCGCCGCCCTTGCCCTGACGCAGCTTGAGAAACTCCCCCGCATTAACGAAACCCGCAAGGCGCTCTTCCTGCGGGCGCATGAGCGGCTAAAGGGCATCTCCGGCGTCGCTCTCCCCTTCGCAGAACCGGCATCCTGGGGTAAACCGTCCTATCACATCCTGCCTGTCCTTCTGCCCGATGAGGAGACGCGGCGTCGCGTGGCAAAATCCCTTGCAAAAGAAGGCGTTCAGACCTCCCACCACTACCGTCCTTTACACACCATGTCTTACTACCGGAAGAAAACCCCACGCGCAGAATGCGACCTTCGCCGCACAGAGGAATACGCCGCACGGGAAATCACACTCCCACTCCATACGCGCCTCAGCTTTGCCGATATGGATGAGATTATTAATCTCATGATGAAGGCTTTGTTTTCAAATTGACAAAGAAAAGTCATTGTTGGAAAAAAATGTAAAATACAAATAAAAATTTCAGGCGAGAAACTGAAAATGACCGAGCAACCGGCAAAGACTCCTTATCTATCCATTATTATACCAGTTTATAACGAGGAAAGGCGTATCAGCGAGACACTTCGCAAGGTTATGGATTTCATCAAACACAAGGGTTACTCCTGGGAAATCCTGATTGTGGATGATGGCTCGCGGGATAACACAGTCGCCATAGCGAGGGAGGCACTTAATAGCGCACCCCATCGCATCCTCTCAAATGAGCGGAATATGGGCAAGGGCGCCTCCATCCGCCGCGGCATGATAGCGGCTCAGGGGCGTCTGCGCCTGTTTACGGATGCCGACCTCTCCACGCCGATTGAGGAGCTTGACCTTTTATCCACCCCCATTGCACAGGGGTATCATGTTGCATTTGGCTCACGGGCGCTCAGGGAATCGCAACTCCTGCAGAGACAGCCCTGGTATCGGGAGACGATGGGGCGCATCTTCAATATCTTTGTCAGGCTTCTCCATCTTCCCGGCATCAAAGACACGCAGTGCGGTTTCAAGCTCTTCACAGAAGAGGCGGCAAAGGCAATCTTTGAGAGGCAACGGTTGAGCGGCTTCTGTTTTGACGTTGAAGTTCTGACACTGGCTTTGCGTCTTGGCTTTAAAATCAAGGAGGTGCCCGTGCGCTGGATAGACTCCCCTCAATCAAAGGTTAATCCACTAAAGGATTCCATCCGGATGCTCTGGGACCTCATAAGGCTGAAATTCCGGCGGGATTAAGAGAGACTAAGGAGGGAGATTTAATGAGAATCGGCGTCATCATGGCGGGGGGCATTGGAGAACGGTTCTGGCCCTGCAGCCGCAAAACAAGGCCCAAACAGCTCCTCAGGATTGTCTCGGACAAATCCTTCCTCAAGGAAGCTATTGAACGCATCAGTTCCCTCATCCTGCCGGAAAACATCTTTATTGTCACAAGCTGTCAATTGAAAGAACCTCTCCTCCGCGAGATTCCCGACTTTCCGCAAGAAAATATCATCTGCGAGCCTGTGGGGCGCAATACGGCGGCATGTCTTGCCCTCGCAGAGGTGATAACGTCCGCGCGCTTCCCTGACCCAACTATGGCAGTCCTCACGGCAGACCATCTGATTCGCAATACCAGGTCATATCTGAATAATGCAGAGGCTGCCTGCCGCATTGCGGAGGAGGAAGGAAGTCTGGTGACAATTGGAATCACCCCAACGCGACCTGAGACGGGCTTCGGTTATATTGAGGCGGGGGAGATTCTCCGGGATGAGTCAATGGGACTGGTCTTCCGCGTGAAGCGCTTTCTGGAAAAGCCGGACGCAAAGACTGCCGACTGGTTTCTGAAGTCGGGACAATTCTTCTGGAACAGCGGGATGTTTTTCTGGAAAAACTCCGTGTTGAGGGATAATATGGAGCGCTTTATCCCTGAAACCATGGCGGCGATGGATATATACCGCAGGGCGCTCGGGACACCGGATGAGGAAGCCGTGCTGGAGCGTATCTTTGCCGGATTGGATAATATCTCCATTGATTGCGCCATTATGGAAAAGGCGGAGAATGTGTGCATGGTGCGCGCCGATTTCGACTGGGATGACCTGGGGACGTGGAATTCCTTAGAGCGGTTTTTCAAACCGGATAAGGAGGGGAATCTGGCGCTTGGACGGGGCATACTTGTGGAGACGGAAAACACAACGGTTTATAATACAACGGGCGCCAATGGGCAACTCGTGACGGCATTCGGTCTCCACGACATGCTCATTGTGGTTGACGGGGATGTGGTGATGGTATGTCCCAAATCTAAGGCGCCCGAACTGAAAAATCTCATCAATGAGCTGAAAAACAGA
>JAPLSR010000193.1 GCA_026398545.1 Candidatus Sumerlaeota bacterium
TGCCTCTATCCCCAGCTTTGAAAGCAGCTCCTTCTGAAGCCCGAAATAAGGCGTGATGGAGGCGGATTCTGGAAGAATGACAAGGTCGGCGCTGCCTGTTTGTATGTTTTTCAGCATCCAGAAGTTGGTGGCATCAATGACGGGCGGTATTGATTTTGTCTCCACATCGGTTCCGGCGTAACCGGCGAATTTCATCTTCTGTGGGATGTCCGGCTTGAGAAGCGCCACGCGCACCTCATGCCTTCCCTTGAAATCATGTTTCAGACACATGGCGCCGTAAAAAAGGGTCAGGATGAGGAGCGCCAGAGCGACCGCCGGTGAGGTGAGGCTCTCTTTGAGCGAGCGGTGCGCCTTCAGTGAGAGGAATAAATCCGCCAGTGCGGCATTGATGATGGCGAGGAGAAAACTCACGCCCCAGACGCCCGTGATGTCGCAAATCTGGATGAGTGGAAGGTTATGCGCCTGTGTGGCGGAAAGATATGACCATGGGAATGAGAGCTGCCCCATATTGCGGAGATATTCTACAGAAACCCATAGTGAGGCAAAAAGCAAAAAAGTTATCCGTCGCAACCCTTTTTTGAGTAGAACCGCACCCCAGCCAAACAGCGCCCCGTAAAGACCCAGATAAAGCCCAACAAGGGCAATCCCAATATATATGAACGGGTTGTAAGTGGAAATTGTATTCAACCAGAAGATGTTTGAGTAATGAAATGCAATCCCGAAAATGGCGCCGCAGAGAAGTCCATCCCGTGGGCGCTCAAGGCGCATCAGGGAGGAAAAAAATGGGACAAGGGCGAAAAATGTCAGGGGGTACAGGGATGGTTTGGGGAAGGACAGGCGTAAAAGGAGCGCCGATATGAGCGCCGGTCCCGCGAGCATCCAGAAATTCCTTTTCATATTGCCCCGAAATTTATTGCCATTTGGAAGATGGGATAAGTTATTCCTGAACATTCTTCAGGGAGACCGGCTCAAGGGTGAGGTCAACCGATGGCACATGATTGATGCCGAATTTTGACAGCAATGTGCCCTTCGCCCGTTCCAGCTCAATCAGGTCCTGGTTAAAGCTGATCTTGCTCTGGATAAGGTGCATCAGCCCTTCTGCGTAGTCCTTCTGGAATGTGAGCACATTGAAGCTGGTGGATAGACCGACGCGGTAGCGCTGGGATTCGGAATCCAGTTTTGCCTTTTCCGCCTCCACGGTGGACTGTGTGGCGGCAACATGTTTGAGGTCGGTCTGTATGTTGCGGACGGCGTTCCGGATTTCAAGGATGATTAAGTTCTCGAGGTTCTTTAGTGTAAGTTCTGATTTTTCAAATTGAAGTATAGCCTGTTTGTAGCGGTAACGCGCGGCGCGGTTCTGGAGGGGGAATTCCAGTTCGAGCCCGACTTCATAGTTATGGTAGTCATAGGTATTCAGTTCATGCCAGGCATCCGAGTGGCTTTCGCCAAGGCCGGAACGTCCAGCGGAGCCGGTCAGATTGAGTTCAGGCAGGCGGCGGTTTCTGGCAACATTTCGCGCTATCTGTTTATTCTTGAGGTCAATCTGCATCTGCATATAATCCGGGCGGGAGTTAAATGCCGTCTCAATGAAGGAATTGGCGTCAAGGGGGATTTCATGGACATCCGGTTCATCGGTGGGGAGATAGAACTGCTCCCACTCTTTGTCAGCCCTGGGTATGTTCATGAAGATTTTGAGCTGGTCCTCCATTGCCTTGATGGCGCTTTCTGCCGTGATGACATTTTCCTCGCGCTCGGCGACCTGTGCCTTCGCCTGCAAAACGTCCGACTCCGGCACCACGCCGGTTTTATAACTCACCGTGGTGATACGCAGGAAATCCTGCGCCTGATAGAGGGTCAGGCATTGCACTTCATAAGTCTTTATGGCAGAGACGAGGTTCCAGTATGCCTTGGTGACCTCGGCAATCTGGTCCTGTACCATGAAGCGGAAGGCTTCCCGTGACTGGAGGGCGCTATTCTGTGCGATACGGATGCCTGAAAGCGTCATGTAAGAGCCAAAGTTCTTGAGGAGCGGCTGGCGGAAAAAGAGCCTCCCACCCTGGGTGTAATAGGGACTGATATCCACAGCGATGGAATTAGTTCTATATCTGTTCGTGTAATAGCCGAAGCCGAGAACACCGCCCGTCGGGATGAACTGGGAAAGAGACGCATCCGCCCCATACTTTTTTTCCTTGGCAACGAATTCATTATATAAGTTGTCATGCGTGGGCTGCTGATATTCATTATTATAAGCTGAGAGATTGGCGTTCAGAATCAGGTCAAAGATGCCCTTTTGCACCATGATTTCCGCCTCAGCAATCCTGCGGTCGTAATCACTGATGCGAATCTGCAGATTATTTCCGAGGGTTTTGAAAATCACCTGTTGCAGGGAGAGAGGGATGGAATTTTTCTTGTAAAAATCCGTGGGTTCGAGGAGGGAGATTGATGTGGTTTTGTCAATAGACCGAACGGTCTCCTGTGCATAAGGGGAAAAGAGAAACAGGGAACAGGAAAGAGTCAAGCAGAGGAAGATTAATCGCATTTTTTGCCTCTTATCGTGAGATCTCAAGTATTAATCGTTAAAAGCAAAAATGGGAATCATGCGGGCTGTCAACCATATTCGTCACCTCAGCTACGGATGACACCGGTGGGCGCGGATTATAATAATTAGCGTTGTTCGATGTTCGCCTGTTTCCAGCCATGTTGAATTGTAATTGACAGGTGTGGGATGTTTTTATAGGCACATGCCATTAATCTATGAGTATTAACTCCGGGGCAGGGAAGACTTTTTCGTGAGAAATCTCTTTCGCCGATTATCGCGATTCACGGGTCGACATGCCCGCCTATTCAGTGCGCTGGGCATCATCCTTTTGTGGCTTGTTTACCAATCAAATGCCCGCTTTATCGCCGGCAGCGATGTTTATGCGGGGCGTTTTATTCCTGTGAGCCTTGTCACCGAAGGTAATTATGATATGGATGAATTCTTGTTCATCCGTAATAATAATCCTAAAAACTGGGCGCCCGGGGCGAAATATTATATGAATCACCCCGGCAAGCCTTACAACAATCGATGCCTTTCCAATTCGCCCACGCTCATCGCCACCCTGATGGCGCCAGTTTATATCATCCCTTTCCGGATTTTCAAGATTTCACCCCAGCATTATCTTGTCTTTTACATGGATAAGGCATTTGCCTCCCTCTTTGCCGCATTTTCCGCGCTATTTCTCTTTTATGCCCTCAGGGAGAAACGCACGCCGCGAGGCGCCGCCCTCCTCATCACCATTGCATATGCACTGGGCACAGGGACGTGGTTTCACAGCTCCCAGGCAATGTGGCAGCATGGACCCTCGCAATGTTTTCTCGCCCTTTCACTCTGGCTCTGGGCGAGACAGGGCAGAATAAACAGGGGATATTTCCTCTGTGGACTTGCCGTGGGTATTGCGGTTGGTGCGCGTCCCAGCAATTCCTTCTGGGCAGGACTTTTGTTTATGGACATCTTTTTTCTCAGGGAGTGGAGACGGTTAATCAGGATTTTGGGCGTATTTTTTCAAAGCCTCATCCGGGCGCGAGCAGGGAGAATAATTAAAGGCGCCCGTCTATTCCTGAAGCATGAACGTCCGATTTTTCTTTATGTCCTTGGAGGACTTCCCTCCATGCTCTTTCTTGCGGTGTATAATAATCACCATTTTGGCTCCCCGTGGACTTCCGCCTATAGCCTTCTTTTTGGAACTGGAGTCGTGGATACGTTAGATGCCTCTTATCTACCTGCTGGAATCCTTGGAATACTTTTTTCCCCGAGCATGGGTCTCTTCCCCAATGCCCCTTTTTATCTATTTCTGCCCATTGCCATCTGGATAGCCCTGCGCCGTCCCCTTGGCGCGCCGCGCAAACATGTAATCATTCCCGGAATTTTCATCATTGCCAATGTCCTCCTTTACACCAGCAGGCGGCAGGGGTGGTGGGGCGGGTGGGCATACACATACCGCTACCTGACGGATTCACTTCCCCTGTTTTCCTTTCTCCTCTTCCCCCTCTGGCGCATCCGGTTTATCAAAATCCGGCGGGCATGGTTCAAGCTGCGTAATTTCAAATACAGGATGGCGCTGAGGCTCAACAGGTTTGGGCGGTGGGCGGTCTGGGGGCTATTTTTTGTTTTCACATTGTGGGGAATGGCAATCCAGGCTTACGGAGTTTATGCCTGGAGCGGGAATTTTTATTCCCAGTGGGCGAACATCAATCAAAAACTCACCATCAATCTCAAAAATCACGCCCCGCATTCCATCTTTGACAAGCCCTCTGTCTTCTGGACACTGGACAAGGATAAACATCTGGTTGGTTGCGAGTTGAAATGGTTTCACTGGAATCCAAAAAGGTGGTTCACCACACCCGGTAAGGTCTATCATGACCTGTTTGTCAAAAAACTTGTGAAATATGGGCGATATCCGCCGATTATTCTTGATATCGGGACACACTGATGAGTTCAAAGTTGGAAAGAGGAAAAACGACGCCAAAGGCTATTATTCCCGGTCTATTAACATCTCAGTCGCTTACGCTGCCTACTCCGCCGAAGCGGCTGCGAAGGCTGGACCATAGCTTCAGCGACGGAGCGCGGCGCGCCCTGGGGCTGGATGCACTCCGCGGCAGCGCCATTGTGGGGATGGTACTTTCCGGTATCATCCCGTGGAACACCCTGCCTGCATGGATGTATCATGTGCAGGTGCCGCCGCCGACAAGGGTATTCAATCCGAATATCCCCGGCATATCCTGGGTTGACCTTGTGTTCCCATATTTTCTATTCGCCTTGGGTGCGGCGATTCCTCTCGCCCTTTCCCGTCGTCTGGAAAAGGGGATTTCACACCTCCATGTAATCTTTTCCATATTTGAGCGCGGTTTTTTTCTTGCCTTTTTTGCCTTGATTGTTGAACATGTGGGACCATGGAGCATTATGCCTGAGCCGGACACAAATACCAAACTGTTATCCATCCTTGGATTTGCGCTTTTGTTCATGATATACGTCCGTGTGCCTGAGTTCTTGCCGAGGTGGTTGATGTGGGCGTTAAGGGCGGTCGGCTTTGCTGGCGCAACTTATTTTATGATAAACCTTGGCAATCCCAAGGGAGAACACTTCAACTTTCACCACGTGGATATTATAATTATTCTTCTCACCACATCCGCTGTTTTCGGCTCACTGGCATGGCTTCTCACAAGGAAACAACTCCTCCTCAGGCTTGGCATACTGGGGATTCTGGCGGCTCTGCGTTTTTCTCCGCATAACATCGGCTGGGTCAAAGCCATCTCGGATGCCATAAGCGGGCAAGCCTGGCTTTCATGGGTGTTTCAGATTGGATATCTACAGTATCTGTTCATTATCATCCCCGGCACCATCGTGGGGGATATGTTGCTCAGTTGGATGAGGAGTGGACGTGATATTGAGACAGGTGTCCTATCATGGAGCGCCTCCCAGTTTATCGCAATTGCGGCGGTCATGATGGAGTTTCAGATTATACTCCTTGCGGGACTGTTCGAGAGGTGGGGATTCGGCTGTCTTCTTGTCTCTGCCCTTCTCCTTATTGTCGCTTGGCTTCTCATGCCAAATCCCGGTAGTGACATGGAGCGTCTTTTGAAACAGTTGTTCGCCTGGGGTGCCTACTGGCTTGTTCTGGGGCTTTTCTTTGAACCTTATGAGGGCGGCATCAAGAAGGACCCGGCAACCATGAGTTATTATTTTGTCACTGCAGGGATGGCTATCTTTCTTTTAATCTTTTTCATGGTCATTATTGATGTCTTTCATCACCGGAAAAAACTCGTCGGACTGTTGATTGACAATGGGCAAAATCCAATGATTGCCTATGTGGCGATGAGCAGTCTTGTCTGGCCCCTTTTATCCCTGACCGGAATCAGTGACTGGCTGGAGGTTGCAACCCCGACGCCCTGGTCGGGATTCATCCGCGGATTATTTATGACTTTTCTCATGATGCTGGTGGTGAGTGTGTTTACACGGCGGAAGATGTTCTGGCGCTCATAGGTAAGTTTTGAGAAAAAAGGGCGCAAATGTCCGGACGGACACAATGGCTCACGCGCTGGAGATGCAATAAGGATTTTCCCAATCGAACTATATGAGTTTTCAGGGCGAATTATTTCTCTTCTCGGGCGCTCTTTATCAGAGTTCTTTGATTTCCTTGCCCGCCTTGAAGGTTATTGCCATGTGATTGGGAATGGGATATTCCTTTTTATTTTTGGGGTTGCGCCCGACGCGCTGTTTGCGTGTTTTGATAGTGAACACCCCGAAATCGCGGATTTCAAGCCGCTTGTACTTGATAATCGCCTCCTTGATGCTCTCAATGAGGTTGTCCACAATCTTTAATGCCTCTTTGTCCTTCACCTTGAGCCTTTGAGCCAAATCCCGCGCAAAATCTATCTTTATCATTGGTTCCCATCCTCTCACCCGAATATTTATGGATAAAGAAACACCACCTGATTCATTATTTCAAGGATTTTTTTCGTTAGTTTTATCAGTGCCAGCCGCTTTTCCGCATGACTTTGAACAGGGCGAGGAATTGTTCAAAGGGGACTCTTTCCGCGCGGGAGCAAGGGTCAATCCCCGCCTCCCCAAGGCACATGCCGACCATATCCTTTGAAATCTTGCCTCCCATGGCGCTCATGAGGGAATTTAGTATAATCTTGCGCCTCTGAGAAAAGGCGGCATCCAGAAGTTTGAAGAATTGTCTTCTCGTTTCGGGGTCAAAGATGCTTTCCTTGCGCGGAGTAAAGAGGATGATGGCGGAATCCACCCTGGGAGCAGGATGGAAATTATGGCGGGGGACGACTTTCAGGAGTGTGGCATTGCTGAAGTAATGCACCTTGAGCGTGATGGCGCTTGTGGTGCGATGCCCCGACGATGCCGCCAGCCTCATAGCCACCTCTTTCTGCACCATCAGCACCATCCGCCGGAAGGCTGTGCCCTCCTCCATAATCCTCATGATGAGAGGTGTGGTGATGTAAAAAGGGATATTGCCTGCTATGACAAGGTCGCGCGCCTCCTTCAGGACAGGCATCTCCCCCGGATTCATATCCATGATATTCTGATAGATGAAATCTATGTTTTGATGGTGAATCATAAGACGGAGATGGAATATGCGATACTGCTCATCGAGTTCCACGGCGACCACCTTTTTTGCCCTTGATGCAAGTTGCTCCGTAAGGTTGCCGATGCCGGCGCCAATCTCAAGCACAGTCGTTTCCGGCGTCAGGTCGCATGAGTCTGCAATAAAATGGAGCGTCTCCCGGTCTTTCAGGATACGCTGACCAAGCCGCTTCTTGAGGCGGAGGACAGGTGGCGGAGAATCTGACGTCTCGTGTCTCTTGTGTCTCATGGTTGCGTCTTTATCCTGTTTTTTGTGAGAAAGACGGCAAGCCTGATTGCCGCCTTAAGACTCTCCGGACTGGCAACCCCCTTTCCGGCAATGTCAAATCCCGTGCCATGGTCAACGGAGGTCCGGATGAAAGGGAGACCCATGGTCACATTGACGCCGTCATGGAAGGCAAGTGTCTTTACCGGTATCAGCCCCTGGTCATGATACATGGCAAGAATGGCGTCAAAGTCACCCTTCAACATGCGAAGGAATAAGGTGTCCGCCGGGAAGGGACCGTCAGAATCGATGCCTTCAAGGCGCGCCTTCTCAATTGCGGGGCGGACAATCCGGCTTTCCTCATCCCCGAACATCCCCCCTTCACCTGCGTGGGGATTAATGCCGCAGACCCCTATGTGCGGGTGCGGTATGCCAAAATAGGGGATGAATTCATGAAGGAGGCGCAGTTTTTCAAGGATGACATCTTCCGTGATGAGTTCGGGCACATCCTTCAGTGGTGCATGAATGGTGGCGAGTGCGACGCGGAGTCCACCGCCGCATAAAAGCATGGCAAATCTCTTTGTCCCTGTGAGATGAGCAAGATATTCCGTGTGACCCGGAAAGGCAAAGCCGGCGGCGTGCATTGCCTCCTTGTGAATAGGGGCTGTGCAGATGGCGTCAC
>JAPLSR010000011.1 GCA_026398545.1 Candidatus Sumerlaeota bacterium
AGATGGAGTGCGGATGAAATCACTTCTCAGGTTCTTGCCACGCGGCAGCAGCCGGGCGCAAGTGGCAATGTCCATTTCAGCATGAAGGTGTTTATGGGAAGCCGCAGGGGGATTGCCGACAAGATGAAGAAAGGCGTGTATAGAGAGCAGGCGCTTGTGCCCGCCTCGCCCTGGCTTGCTTCAAAGCCCTTTGATGAGAAGCCCGGACTCGATGTTATCGATAACAAAGATGGGACAATTGTTCTTGATTTTTATCTTCCATCCAGAGCGCCTGTCTGGCAATGGGTTCTTTGTATCCGCAAGGGAGGGAACTGGACGTATAAGATTCTTCCCGGAAACAGGCAGAGGTTTATGCTGAATGAAGGGGGCGAAAAGACGCCGGCGGAGGTGATTGCGATTTCCGCCATTGACCGTTTTGGTCAGGAAAGCCCCCGTGTGGTGCACGACCTGACAAGAAAATAACCTCTGTTGTTATGCTTAAAAAGATTGACACAGCAGGGGCGCAGGGTTTATGGAATAATTGTTTTAAATGATTCGTAAGACCCAGTGATTCTAAATATTTGTGGGGGTATGGCTCAGCTGGGAGAGCACTTGGCTGGCAGCCAAGGGGTCAGGGGTTCGAATCCCCTTACCTCCACCAGACATGAGGGGGACGGAAAATCGCCGTTCCCCTCGTTTATTTCTTCACTTCCGAAAAGCCTGCATAGCGCTGGAGAAGACCTAAAACTCAAATCCCGCAATAGTCCCGCGAATACGCAGGGTCTGCGTGGTACTCATCGGAAAGATGGCAACCACCTTGGGAGCCGTAAATCTCAAGCCCGACCTGAAGGAGTAAGTCCAGTTCTGCAGACTTGTGGTAAGACGGGCGTCAATCTGAAATTTGATATACTGGGTCAACTGAGATGTCGTGTCATCGGTGATTGTCCAGAGTGTCCAATTGTCGGCAGATGTGATGTATATGTCCGTGATGACAAAGGTCTTGTTCGTGGGAACGGTGTAAATGACCTTCGATGTCCCGTTGGATGTGATGTCAAAGTAAATGGACTGGATGGTGTTGGAGCGCCCCTCATTTTCCGGAGCGACTGATTCCCTTCCCAGCTTCCCCATCGGGATGCTTGAGTCATCGATATCTTTGCCATTCAGCGAACCTGCGCGAAAGGCAAAAGGGACGGACACTAACCACGCATCGGGAGACAGAAGGTCAATGCTTCCCGTGGATGTTTTTTGAAACCACACCCGCAGATTAGCCGTCTTGTTTTGTTGGAACAAACTGACCGGCATGATGGTCATATTGGTGATGGAAGAATCCCCCAGCATGACATCGAACAGACCCCGCGTGACTGTCAGTGAAACACCTTTCACCGGTATATTGTCCGCCGTTTTCCCGACTTGCGAGCCGTCATTTGACCAGATGATAAGGGGCAGGGGGGATGTATTATCGGTGATGGCGAAGCGGAAGATGCCCGCGCCTTCATAGCGGATGTTCCCCTCGCGGAGTTGCCCCTGATAATGGAAGGCGTTCGGGACGGAATCCGTCTGGCAAAAAGCCGATGCCGCAAGGATGGAAATTATTGCAGACAGGATGACAATTCTTTTCATATTCACACCTCCTGCGCTGTTAATCTTTCAAAACCGATTAACCTTCTGCGCAATAATTATTGCAAGACTTTTATTGACTTTCGGGGAAAGACCGGCGGGTATCCACGATTTCCAGTTGACCTGATAATTATCAGGTTGACGAGGTCGGTTAATGGGCATTATTTGGTATTTATACCTTGTTCATGGTGAGCGAGGAAAAGAATGGCAAGGTTCATCAGGTTGATTGTTGTGCTGTGCATTATGGCTGTCTGGATGGGAGCGCCGGCACAGGAAACGATGAGCGTGCAGACTCGCGACGGGCGGACGCTGTCTCTCACAATCCGCCTTTTGAAAAGCTCCCCCCATGTCTCGCTTGCGGAATTAAGGCGGTTCATGAGTGAGGCAAAGGTCGGGATTGAGCTTGAGTGGGACGAGACATTCGGTCTCTTACGCATCACGCGGGGCGCAGAAAATAACGCCCTCTTTCTTGATAAAACCAACATCCTTGTCAATAATAAGGTCATCCGCGGGACAGAGCCGATGCGGCTCGTTGGGGGTGAGATTTTCATCCCCATTTCATCGCTCAAGGTTCTAAGTAGCGTCGGGAATGAGTTTATCTTTGGAGACGTCAGGACGGGCTCGCCTGCGGACATGGCACCCGCAATATTGCCAACCCCGCCACCCTCTAAAGCCAAACCAGAATTTACATCTGCGCCGGAAAAGGCGTCCGAGCCTGTCCCGCCACGCCGCACAGGCGCTCCTTATTTGCGCGTGGCAATTGACCCCGCCACCGAACCGCTGAAATGGGACAGGGTCGCTGGCGGCGCATCCATCTTCCAGGAGGAATGGACGTTTAACCTGGCGCAGAAAATAAAGTCCCTTCTTGAGCGTGAGGGCAATATAGAGGTGATTCTGACCGCAGACAGGGGCGAGAAAATCGCCCCGGATGAGAAGATTAGACGCATCAACCGTAGCCGTGCGGATGCCCTCATTGCCCTTCGTCTGGATGCCTCGGAATTCGAATCACAGGGCGGGATTGAAATCATTGTTGCCTCCGCATCGCTCGACCTGTCTGCTGCTGAGAGGACTCGCATTGAGACCCGCACCAACCCTCCCACGGCGGCGGCTTATATCCCATATCAGGAGGAAAGTCTTGCGCTGGGAACAACTCTCCTTGAAGAATTGGAGCATGCCGTCGCGGGACGTGTCGGACCTGTAACCCCCGCACCGGCTTATTTATTGCGGCGCATCGCAATGCCGTCAGTCATATTATCCTGCGGATATGTGAGCAATCCCACCGATGCGGGGCAACTGAGGCGGGCGGGATATCAGGAGACCCTCGCTCGTGCCATCACTTCAGCCATTTCGAAGTTCCGAAAAATCGGGCAGACAGATAGTGTTATAAAATAGGGATATGTGGCGCATCATGTAAATTCCCGCTCACCAGAGTCCGCGCCGCCACGCCGACCATGAATGCGCCGCAATGAAAAGTAGAAGAATTACATACCAGAAAATGGGAATCCCTCGCGCCTTTTCCTTCCTGTATAATCCCCAGGCGGCAAAAAGTATGAATAGAGGCTCCAGATAGACCCTCTGCCGGGGCACGGAACCGCCATACGCCAGCAGGAATAAAAACACGCTCGGCATAATTGGGGCGATGACAAATAATGAGCGCTCTGTGTTTTCACGGATGACTAACCATAAACCCTTCAGGGCATACGGAAGAATCAGCAGATAGAGCAGCCACTGTCCGGGGTAAAGCATGTAGTCAATCACCGGCGGTCCGGGAGAGATATACCACGCATAGGGCGCAAGGAAAAATCGCGGGACGCCCCTTGCACAGCGATATAGACTGCCCAAGACCGTTCTCCCCTCATCGGGCAGATTGTTCAGAAAGGTGTATATCACCTGGTCCTGGTAATCACGCATGGGGATATATAGACGTGCGAGAATAAGCGCCGCCGCGCTGGCAACGAGAGCGAGCCACGCCTTTTTACGCCCCCTGTGCACAAGAAGGAGATATGCTGCCGGTCCAAGCAAAAGCGCCCCAACGCTGTAAATGCGTAAAATCATAAGCCCGCACAGGCAAGCCGCAAGCGCCGCCAGCGCCCAGGTATTCCATCTGTTGTAAAGGATGAGAATCAGGTAGAGCCCGCAGAGAAATAAGACTGCAATAAAGATATCCCGCATAAGGACAGCGCCCCAGAAGGCAAAGGTGAAAT
>JAPLSR010000095.1 GCA_026398545.1 Candidatus Sumerlaeota bacterium
AATACTTGCCTCGGTCACGCGCACGAGGTCATCCGTGGCGTAATAGTTCGATTCAATGCACAAACGGGCGACGGCATCGGTAATTTGCCGGACATCGATTTCACGCATAAAGGTCACCTCACTCATCCTCTTGGATGAAAAACCCTCTCCGTTTCTCCCTTTCCCCGTTTCTCCCTTTCTCCGTTTCTCACTCCGCCGGTGCCGGAGGAATCAAGCCCTCCCTCATCAGGAGATCTATCTCATCCCGGGCGTGGCGTATTGTCTTTCTGGCGAGATTGAGCAACTCCTCGCGTGTGTATTTTATTTTCGCTATTCCCTGCTCAATTGCCTTGACGCCGACAGCCGCCGCCTCATAGGGGAAGACCTCCCAATCATCCATTGTCGGTAGCAAACAATCCTCGCTTATCCCGCGTATCTTCTCCGCAAATTCAGCAAGCGCCTTTGCCGCCTCAATGCACATCTCATCCGTGATGGTTGAGGCTCGCACATCCAGCGTCCCGCGGAAGATGCCGGGAAATCCGAGTGAATTATTAATCTGGTTGGGGAAATCGGAGCGGCCGGTTGAAACGATGCGTGCGCCCGCCTCTTTCGCCTCCCACGGCCAGATTTCAGGTATCGGATTGGCACACACAAAGACAATGGCATCGCGCGCCATGGCGCGAATCCACTCCTTTTTGATGACATCCGGACCGGACTGGGAAAGGGCAATCAGGACATCCGCTCCCTTCATGGCATCCGGGATGCCACCGCGTATGTTTTCACCATTTGATATCTGGCACAACTCCCACTTTTCCTTGAACCCCGCCTGAAGTTCCATCCTGCCCTTATGAAGTGTGCCTTTGGAATCACACATGACAATATTTTGCGGGTCAACGCCTGCCTGGATAATCACGTGCGCAATGCGGATATTGGATGCGCCAGCCCCCACCATCGCAACCTTTATCGCATCTATCCGCTTGCCGACAATCTTGAGTGCATTGATGAGACCTGCAAGGGTGACGGCAGCCGTCCCCTGCTGGTCATCATGCCAGACAGGGATGCGGCACTCCCTGCGGAGCGTATCAAGGATGCGGAAACATTTCGGCTGGGCAATGTCCTCAAGGTTGATGCCGCCGAAGCAGGGCTGGAGGAGTTTCACCGTCTGGATGAAGATATCCGGGTCTTTTGTGTCAAGGCAGATTGGGAAGGCGTCCACGCCGCCCAGATATTTGAAAAGGAGAGACTTTCCTTCCATGACCGGAATGCTCGCTTCAGCGCCGATGTCTCCCAGACCCAGAACGCGGGTGCC
Source organism: Candidatus Sumerlaeota bacterium (assembly GCA_026398545.1). Lineage (GTDB taxonomy): Bacteria > Sumerlaeota > Sumerlaeia > MWCT01 > MWCT01 > JAPLSR01. Next base: position 1,289 of record JAPLSR010000095.1, read on the forward strand.
ATCAGATATGACAGCCACCATGTTTCCCTTATTCGTGTGCTCAAAGACCTTTTCCGGGTTCTTCTGGATGTCTTTACAGGGGGCGGCAACGCCGGGGGTGTACCAGATGGCAAAATCGTTGACATCCCTGACAACGCACTTCGAAGTCACACTAATCTTTCCCCTGTAAAAAGGATGCAATTTCATGGCATCCTCGGATGGTTTTTTCGCCTTCGCCAGAAGTTCCTCCTTAGTCATATTCTTAGCCATTTCTTCCCCCTTTACTGTAATTCATCAGGAAATCAAATCTTTTAAAAGAAAAAACAGCTCATTTTACTTACACAATAATACTGATATAAAATAGAATGAATATCAAGTGAATTTGAAAAATATTCCAACCCGCAATTCCTCTCAACTCTTTACAAACTTGTTACAATTCAAAACTTGTCATCAAGCGGACTCTTTCATTAATACAATCACCGTATTTCAAATCAAAAAGGAGGATGCAAGATGAGCGGTAATTTCAAACGACTGGTTGTGTTGACGGTTTTTTGTCTTCTGGTTCAACTGAATTGCCTCAGGGCGGAAGTCGGGGGCGAGGAGAAAAATCCCCACCTCTGGGAGCCGAAAACCACATCAGTGTCGGTCTTCAAAAACGGTTTGGGCTTCTTTCTGCGAGAGGGGGAAGTTGCGCTCCGTGACGGCTGGTGCGTGGCGTGTGAGGTGCCGCCGGCAGCCTTCGGCACCCTTGCCATCTTTTCGGAAAAGCAGGGAGAAGCTGTTGATGTGGTGGGTTCGGGTCCCGGTGAGGTCGTTGCCTTTGATGGTAAGGATGCCCCGGAGGATAAGACTTATAAAGAGACCCGACTCAAGGCATATCTGAACCTCCGACTCGCACTCTCTTATAAACACAATGGAAAGGATGAGTCCGCCTCAGGAAAACTTATCTCTGTGAGTTCAGACTTTGCCATCCTTGAAGGTGAACAGAACCGTTTTGCTGTCCCCACCGCCGACATTAAGGAATTGAGACTGCTTGACCTGCCCGTCCGCATTCATGTGGCAGGGGAGGGCGCAAAAAGCCCCTCAAAAGCGAAACTGGGTATGGCATATCTGCGAAAGGGAATCACCTGGATTCCTGAATACACACTTGAACTCCTCGATGAGACGTCGGCGCAACTCACCCTGCGCGGGACGCTGGTGAATGAGGCGGAAGACCTCATCCATTGTGATGTGAATTTCGTGGTCGGTGTGCCTCACTTCATCCATACGGATTATCTTACCCCCATTGCCGCCCAGCAGGTAATCCGCACCATCGGAACAGCCCTTGTCCCGCGGGAAATCCAGACTCAGATGGCAAACACTGCCGCCCTTCTGCTTTCTCCTCAGGGGGGAGGCTCGGAAATAGTGAGACCTGTGACGGGGAATGATAACCGCCTTCGGGAGATTCTCGGCGAACTCCCCCAGATTGAAAATGCCTCAGCCTCGGATTTCACCGTTTATACAAAAAAAGACCTGACACTTCGCCGTGGTGAAAGGGCAATCATTACACTGTTTGTAAAGAAGGTCGGATATTCCCATATCTATCGCTGGGCAATGCCTGAGGATACGAAACATTTTATTGTGGCGCACAACGATACCGATACTGCATGGACGACCGGCGCCTGCCTGACCTTGAGCGGCGGTCAGCCCTTGAGTGAAGACCTCCTGAAATATACCCCGAAGGGCGGAAAATGCGAAATCCCCGTCACCACAGCAGTAAATATTGCTAACTCACAGAGCGAGTCCGAAACTGATCGCAAACTTAATGCGCACTCGCCTGCAAGGGACTTTTATCTAGACCTTGTCAGCCTCAGGGGGGAACTCACGCTGAAGAATTTTGAGAAGCGCCCCACGGAGATAATTATCACGGCATTCATCCCCGGCAAACCCATCTCAGCCTCCGATGGCGGTACCCTCTCAGTGGATACAACCAAACTCAAACTCGAGGAGCGGTGCGGCACGATACGCTAACAGATTACTCTCGCCCCGAATGAGGAGAAACATTTCAAGTATGAATATGAGCGATATGTCCCATCCCATTAATAAGGAGATATTCC
>JAPLSR010000333.1 GCA_026398545.1 Candidatus Sumerlaeota bacterium
TTTCTGTTTGATGCGGCCAATCATAGCCACGCGGTTGATGCCTTCCTTTTTGCATATCTGGATTATACTGTTGAAGCGTCCGAGTTTTATCCAGTGCATGGCATCGGCGTATTGCTCAATCTCAAGTGATGTTATGCCCTCAATGCCAATTATGGTGACATGGAGACCTTTGGCGCGGGCGCCCTGTGCCACATAGATGGGCGGCATTCCCTCACCAGCGATGATTCCAATCTTATCTTGAGACATGATGGTTAATCCCTTCGCACATAATCACACCGGAGACGTGTCACACCGCCGACTCTTTTTCTTTCTCCGGGGCAAGCGCAAATAAGATTTCCGCCTCGGCGGCAACCTTTCCATCCACAGATGCAACGCCGTGCACCTTTCCAAATGAGCCTTTGAACCGCATGTCCGTCAGTTTCAAATCAAGGCGGTCACCCGGGACAACGGGGCGGCGGAATCTGGCATTATCAACGCCCATCAGGTATGCAACACGTCCCCTATTTTCCGGTCTTGAGAGGACAAACACGGCGCCGAGCTGGGCGAGGGCTTCAATGATAAGAACGCCGGGCATGATGGGTTTGCCCGGAAAATGCCCCTGAAAAAAAGGCTCATTTATTGTGACGTTTTTATATCCGAGGATATTGCCCTCCTCCGTGATTTCAAGAACCCTGTCCACGAGCAAGAATGGGTAACGGTGTGGGATGATTTCGCAGATTTGTTCAACGTTCAGGGGGCAGGTGCGGGTCTTTGCTTCACTCATTTTTCAAGCTCCTTTGGACAAACTTCTTAAACTATTGAAACTCTTAAACTTTAAACTATATTACCCTTTTCCAGTTCCTTTCCGATAAGTTTCATAAATCTGGCATGAGCGTTATGTCCGCTCCTGTTTGCCGTGACATGTGCCATGAGGGGCGCTCCAAGGAGATAGAGGTCGCCGATAAGGTCCATAACCTTGTGACGGACAGGTTCATCGGGACACTGGAGTTTGCCAAGGAGGAGTCCTTTGTCACCAAAGACGAGCGATGAGTTTTCCGATGCGCCTTTGAGGAGTCCGCTCACCATCATATTTTGCACATCCTGCTCAAAGCAGAACGTGCGGGCGCTGGCAATCTCCCTCACAAACGATTCAGGCGTGACATCCATAGAATATGCCTGATTGCCAATCATGGGGTGGGGGTAGGAGACAAAGAATGTGACGCGGAAATTCGCCGCCGGGAAGGCTGTCATTTCAACCTCACCCTCCTTATAAACGAGGGGCTCATTGAGGCGCAATGGGCGCCGCAAGGTGTCCTGACTTTCGCATCCCGCCTCTCTCAAGAGTGAGACAAAAGGGAGGGCACTGCCATCCTCAAAGGGTGGCTCATCATTATCAATCTCTATCAGGAGATTATCAATCCCGAAGGCGCAAAGGGTTGCCATGATATGTTCTATAAGTCTCACCTCAACATTGCCGATGCCGACGGTGCTGCACATGATGGGCGTCTCTATGAAATATTCCACCCGTGCGGGGATTTCGGGCGCGCCGGCAATATCTGTGCGACGGAAGATAATGCCCGCATCGGGCGGCGCCGGGAGAAATGCAAGATGGGTCTCCCTCCCCGAATGCAACCCCACGCCCCGATATTCCACCCTTTGTTTGATGGTCTTCTGATATACGGGCGGGGAGCCCGATGTCACTGAAAATTCACTCACGAATTCAAAAATCCTCAATTTCTCATGTTATTAAACGCCTCGCTTTTTCCCCGATGCGGATGGCTGACAATATGAACAGGATTATAATAAAACGTTTCATTTTCTGCTCACCGGACACTTTCTCATTCTTCTATTGTGCCCACCATCCATGCTGTCAATCATTTTTCTCATAAAGAAGCGCAGGAGAATATTGTGTTCAATAGCCTGTAAGAAATCTCCTGACAACTTTTTAACTGTTGACATGGCGCATGTGCGTGGGAATCAATAAATGTATATTCTCATGGAACAAGGCTTCTATGACCCAAAGAAAGAGCCCTTTATCCATCCTGATTCTTGGCATAGGGGATTTTTTTTCTAAATATTATTACCACAGCAGTTTTGTCATCCTGCTGGATGGGCGACCCGTCTTTGTGGATTGTCCCGACCCCCTGCCCATGATGCTCCATGCCGCTTCGCAGAAATCCGGCGTCTCCCTCGGACTCAATGACGTTGACCATGTGATTCTCACCCACCTCCACGGCGACCACGCCAACGGTCTTGAATCGCTCGGTTTTTACAGCCGCTTCTTCCGCCACAAAAAACCCATCATATACACCATACCCGAAGTTGAGAGGGCAATCTGGGAGAACAGGCTCAAATCCTCCATGGGCCCTTTAACAAATGATGAGTTTGAGCGTGTCGGCGAGATGAAACTTGAGGACTTTTTCCGCCTGCGCATACTGCGTCCCGGTCGTAGTCACTCCATCCTGGGAATGAAAATCAAAATCCGTCATACAAAACACTTCATCCCATGCTTCGGCTTCAAGGTTTCCTACAAGGGGCGTTCCTTCGGCTATAGCTCGGACACCACATTTGACCCCGCGCATATTGATTTTCTTGCCGACTGCGATATGATTCTTCATGAGACGAACAAGGGGGGGCATACGGAATATGAGAAACTCCTCAGCCTGCCGCCGGCGCTCAGGAAAAAGATGATGCTCATCCACATCTATGATGACTTTAATATCAGGAGGTCGGAAATCCCTGTTGCCGAGGAGGGGAAGTTGTATTTCATCTGAACAGGGCAGGCGTTGGCAGGCACATGCAGGAGATGGTGCAAGGGGTTTGATACATGATGAAAAATGAGTTTGAAATAAGTCTCATGGCGGGCGCCGCTCGGAAACTGGGCATTTTCGGCGGGACGTTTGACCCGCCTCATATCAGCCACACACTTGCGTGCCTTTACGCCCTTGAGACAAACGACCTTGACGGCATACTTGTGTTACCCTGTTACAGGCATCCTCTGGGGAAGGATGCCACGCCGTTTGAACATCGCCTTGCCCTGGCGCGGCTCGCCATGGAGGGATTGGGTAACCGGGTTGAGGTACTGGAGATTGAGTCGGAACGGGAGGAGGCGAGCTATACCATTGACACCCTGCGCCTCCTGAAGGAACGCCGCCCCGGCGTGGAGTTCTCCCTTATCATCGGTTCGGACATCCTGAAGGAGACGTGCCTCTGGAAATCCTTTGATGAGATTCAAAAAATGGTGCGGGTAATTATCCTGCCGCGTTCGCAGGCGGACTCACCTCACGAGGCTCATTTTTTCCTGCCCGATATAAGCAGTACGGAAATCCGGCGCCTCCTTCTATCCGGCAAGGACGCCTCGCCATTTCTTTCCCGCCGCGTCCTGAAATATATCCACCGCCACAATCTTTATATTGCACCCTGAGAAATCTGAAGAAAATAGAAGGGCACGTATCCAGCGATAATTGCCTTGACGAATTTTTCGGATAACATTTATCAATATATCGTAATTATATGAGTTCGATTGTGCGACTATAGTCAGGGATATTTTTCAAATAATGAGCATCATCTTGAAAGAACTGCCGGCAAAAAATAAAGCGTTTGTTCTTATCAGGTCATTTTGCGATTTTATTATTATAGCAACACTCTTTTTTCTTTTCTCCTGCGGGGGCAAAGAGGAAAAAATCCCACCAGGCGAGACCACCCTCAGGATGGATATTTCACCAACCGAATGGAACCGCACCACGATATCCGGCTCCGTCAAATTGCCAGAGGTTGAAGACCATAGTGGCATCCTTGTTTATGCCGTGGGAAAATCCCTCATGGTATATTCCGGCAAAGATGGCAATTTCTCCATTCTGGATGTCCCGCTGGGGACATATCAGTTTGAAGCCGTGAAGGACGGGTTTGTGAAGGCATCACTGGGAACGGTCACACTTGAAGGAAACCCCCAAAATCCCGCCCAGCCCGTCGCACTTCCCCAGATGGTGATGGAAAAGGCGCCCGCCGAGGCAACCGAAGTGGGCGTGGGGGGGCTGGTTGGCAGGGTGGAGCTGGAAGGTTCGGAGCAGGTGGACGGCATCCTTGTCCAGATTCCGGGGACTCTTTTCAAAACGGTGACCGATGCGGAAGGGGTATATCGCTTTTTCAATCTGCCCCCAAAAGTATATACCCTTAACTTTTCCAAGGCGGACTATCAGCCGCAGACCACCATCGTCAATGTGCCTGAGGGAGAGCCAATCCAGTCAGGTATCACCCGCCTCAACTCTGTGCGTCAGCCTCAGAAGATACGGAAAATTTACGGCTCCCTTGAGGTATATGACCTCAAGGGGAATCAGATAAACAAGTTTGACGGTGTTCTCATTGCGCTTGTGGGGACAAACTGGGTTGCCACCCCTGATGAGTCGGGACGCTTTACCTTTGAGAACCTGCCTCCGGGAAAATATATCATCAACGCACTGTCGCCCAATTATCAAATAAGGCAAAAGGTGGAAATCGACCTCAGCGAGTTTGAGTTCATGAATGTGGGCGTTGTGATGGATGAGGTCCTGTCGGATGCGTCAAAACGGGGCGTCATCAGCGGGACAGTGCATCTGGCGGAGATGGATAACCACAGCGGCGCGACCATCGCCCTTACCGGCGTCTCATTCATGGCGCTCAGCGATGCATCCGGCAAATTTGCGATAAGCAATGTGCCGCCCGGCACATATACTGTCCTTGCCCAGGCGGAGGGTTATGTGCCGGAGATAAGGGAGGGCGTTGAGGTCAAGCAGGGTGAGGAGACCAAGCTGGAGGACATCAACCTGAAGCTCAGGGTTTTCCCGCCAGAGGTGATTTATACCGAGCCTGCAGATGGTGAAGAAAATGTCCTCATCCGGAAAAAGACGGCGCTGTATGTCCGCTTCAGCAAGCAGATGAAGCCCGCCTCTCTCAAGAGCGCCTTCTCCATCCGTCCCTCTGTGGATTTCAAGCTCTTTGCGGGGCGTGAGAGCCGCTTCAGCGACTTTGACCTGTTTTATGTGGAGCTCTCCGGCGTTGGTGAGAAAAACCTCCTGTCATTTGAGACACGCTACACCGTTACTATCAGCACCGCCGCAACAGATTATGAGAATATTCCGATGGAGAAGGATTATACGTTCACATTCACGACCGGCAAGGCGAGCATCACGGGGACAAACCCTGAGCAGGGAGAAAGGGATGCCTTAATTAATTTGCAGCACCCGATTCACGTCTTCTTCAATGCCGCTATAGATGCCTCCACACTTACGAATGATTCGCTGAGTTTTTCGCCGGACGCTGAGAGCACGCCGCAGATTCGTTTTGTCAACGACCCGGAAACGGGCTGGACAGTGGCGAGGATTTACGTCCAGCTCACTCAGGGGGAACGCTACACTGTCCGTCTGGGGCGGGGCATCCGCACAGAGAGCGGTTCCTACATATCCAATACGCCGTATTCCCTCCAGTTCAGGATGGCTGAAAGCCGCGATGTTATAGAACTGCAACCTCGCTGAAGGCGAGCATCGCCCGCCAGATAGAAGATTATTAACCAACAACCCGCAAAGGCATAAATATGCTGGATGATATGAGACAGGTCGATACGGACAGTATTTATAAAAAAATACCTCTGGATGAGATTCCCTGGAATATTGAGACTCCGCCAGAGGCTCTGGTTGAGTTGGTCGAGGGCGGAAGGGTGAAACCCTGCAAAACTATCGATTTGGGCTGTGGCGCTGGCAACTATGCTATCTATCTTGCCAGTATGGGATTTGACGTTACAGGAATTGATATTTCCCCAACGGCTATAGAGTTTGCCAGAGAAAATGCAGAGAAGAAAGGCGTCAGGTGCAAATTTCTTGCTGGCGATGTCCTTAGCGCTCTGGATGAAGTCATGGGAACTTTTGATTTTGCCTATGACTGGGAGTTATTGCATCATATATTCCCGGAGAAAAGGAAGAAGTATGTTGAAAATGTGCATAAAATACTTAATCCGGGCGGGAAATACTTATCGGTTTGTTTCAGTGAGAAGGATACACAATTTGGCGGCTCGGGGAAATACAGAAAAACTCATATCGGCACAATTTTGTATTTTTCCTCCGAAGGCGAATTGAGAGACCTTTTTGAACCCGACTTCAAAATAAAAGAATTAAAAACGATAGAAATCATCGGTAAATCCACATCTCATTATGTGAACTATGCGTTCATGGAGAGTAAATAAAAACACCCAAACCCGGAACATCAGATAATATCATGCAGGAATATCCTGAAAATCCTGTCTATCCTAGTTAATATTTTTTAATAGAACTGATAGCGTCACCACAAAGACGCAAAGGCACAAAGAATTTATAAGAAGTTTTTTTCTAAAAAAACCTTTTAGAAGCCTGCGATGATGCCGGAACGGTCGGTGCTGGCAACTGCACCCTTGCATAAGCGTCGGAAGCCCGCAATATCGTCAGCAAACTGCTCGCCCATCTCCATGGTTATCCTGCCCGCCTTCACCAACTGCGACAATGACTGGTCAAAGGATTGCATTTCATCCAGACCGTTTTTGATGACCTGCTCTATATCGGCAATGCGGTTTTCCCTTATGAGATTGCGCACAACGTCATTCACAATCATAACCTCCACACATGGGACGCGTGATTTTCCATCACTCATGGGGACGAGACGCTGTGAGATGACCCCTCGCAGGGCTGTCGCCAGCTCATTCCTGAGGGACTCCTGCTCCACAGGACTGAAATATTTCACAATGCGTGAGATGGTGTGAACAGCGCTGATGGTGTGCAGGGTGCTGATGACAAGGTGACCGGTCATGGCGGCACGGATGGCAATCTCTATCGTCTCACGGTCGCGCATCTCACCAATCATAATGACATCGGGGTCCTGGCGGAGGGCGTGGCGCAATGCCTCTTCAAAGGAGGTGGCATCCAGCCCGATTTCCCTCTGCTCCAAAAGACTCATCCTGTCCTTGAAGACAAATTCAATCGGGTCTTCGATGGTGATGATATGCTCCGCCCGTATGGCATTAATGACATCGATGAAGGCTGCCATGGTGGTGGATTTCCCCGTGCCTGTGGGACCTGTGATGAGAACCATGCCTCGCTTGAGTTTGGCGAGATTATTCATGACTTGCGGGAGCCCGAGTTTTTCAAAGCTCAAGTCTTCATATTGCAGTCGGCGCAAGGCGATGGAAAGGACGCCTTTCTGGTAAAAGGCGTTGGTGCGGAATCTGGTGGCGGGGTCAATACTGAATGCAAAATCCACCGAGCCATCGCGTGTGAGAGTGTCCTTCAATTTTTCGGGAAGAATCTTCGCAATGATGGCTGAGACCTCTTCCTTTGTTATTGCGGGATGGTTGATGGGTGTCAGTTTCCCATTGATGCGGTAAATGGGGCAGCAGCCCGATTTGATATGAAGGTCTGAGGCATTCACCGTCTTCATATTGCTTAATAACTGTCCAAAATTAACCGCCATGTTTTTCTCCTGAGGTAGCAATTGATATGGGGCAATCTCTCCTGTGCCCTTGATGATATTCTACATTTTCTTTTTATTCATCACCTCCGCCACTTTGTCAAGGATGCGACTGGCGAGGAATTTCTTGGGTGCGGGACCCATTTTCTCCGGTTTTCCGCCCGGCGACAGAAGCACAACAGCGTTAAGCTCCGCACCCATGCCGATGCCCTCTGACGAGACATCATTGGCAACGATAAGGTCAAAATGTTTCTCCTTCATTTTCTTCCTTGCCGATTGTTCAATGTTATGCGTCTCAGCGGAAAATCCCACGAGCACCTGGTCGGGACGCGCTTTTCTGCCGATGTCGCGTGCAATATCCGGATTTGGCGCCAGCCGCAATGTCATTTTTTCCGGTGTCTTTTTCATCTTCTTTTCCGACGGCTTTTCAGGACGATAATCACTGACGGCGGCGGCGAATATGAAGATGTCGGGCTTTTCAGCGCGCGCCAGCGCCTCCCTGTGCATCTCAAGAGCAGTGCGGACGCGGATGGTTGTCACGCCCGGTGGGTCGGGAAGTAAGGTTGGGCCGCTGACGAGGGTCACTTCTGCCCCGCGTCTCACCGCCTCCTCCGCGATGGCATACCCCATTTTCCCGGATGAGCGATTGGAAATGAATCTCACCGGGTCGATTGCCTCCTGTGTGGGACCTGCAGTCACAAGGACACATCTCCCTTTGAGACTCAGTTCCTGCGCAAAAAAATCCATCACTGCCTCAAGGATGTGTTCCGGTTCCGCCATGCGTCCGATTCCCACGTCGCCTGAGGCGAGTTCGCCGGTCTCCGGTCCAACAAAACGCACACCCCTCTTCTGCAGGATTGCGATATTATCCTGCGTGGCGGGATGTAGCCACATCTCCGTGTGCATGGCGGGCGCAACAAAGGTTGTGTGCGGAAAGGCAGGATAAAGAGTTGTCGGCGCATCATCGGCGATTCCAGCCGCCATCTTTGCGAGGATGTTCGACGTTGCAGGCGCCACGACAAAGACATCACCCCACTTCGCCATCGCCACATGTTCCACCTCCCAGGGCGCCCGGCAATTGAATATATCGCAATAGACAGGGTTACCCGTCACAGCCTCAAACTGTAACGGCTGGACAAGATTGGCGGCGTTCTTTGTCATGATGACCCTGACTTCCGCACCTGCCTTCTGGAACAGCCGCGCCAGCTCCACCGCCTTATAACATGCCACACTGCTTGATACACCGAGGAGTATATGTTTTCCTTCCAGCATGGATACGCCCCTTTCACGGAGGATTAAAATTTTGCTGAAGCGTGCATATTATGTTGCCCCACTGTCCGCTCCTCCGGTTCCAGACTTTTCTTCCCCTGTTGACAGTTCAAGCCTCGATGCCCGATGCCGTTCCGCCTTTATAATCTCACGGACATCCTCAATAGTCTCATTTAGATTGTCGTTGATGAGGACATAATCATACTGCATGGCGTGGCGCATTTCCTCATGGACGTTACTCAGGCGTATGCGGATGACATCCTCAGTATCGGTTCCGCGGGCGCGCAGACGTTTTTCCAGGACATCAAGGGCTGGCGGCAAAAGGAATACCAGTACGGCATCCGGCGATTGCCGCTTGATATTCAGCCCGCCCTGAAAATCGAGGTCCATGATGACATCCCTGCCCCGGCTGAGTTTTTCCATGATGATATCGCGCCGTGTCCCATAAAGGTGGTCATACACCACCGCCCATTCATAAAAACGCCCCTCATCAATCCATTTGCGGAACTGCGCCTCAGAGACAAAGTGATATGCCACGCCATCCTTCTCGCCCGGGCGCGGGGGACGGCTCGTCACAGAGACGGAGTATTCCATCAGCGGGTCAGTTTTGAGGAGCGCCTCAATAACCGATGATTTCCCGCCGCCCGAAGGGGAAGAAACCACAATCAGCATCCCTTTACGCACAAGCCTTATAGACACGAATCTTTAAACCTCGCATGTATTATTGGATATCAGATAGAAATTTCTAACCGCCCGAATGAAACCATGTCAATGGCGAATCAGCAGATGATTGACAGATAATGATCCAAATCCCAAAATGTGAAAGTCCGAAAAAGTCTAAAAAAATGTAAAAAAAACATTGTATTATTGCACTATTTCCTATAGGAATTTATTTAAATTTCACTAAGGGAGGGTAATAAAATGAGAATTGCGTTGTTGGGCTTAATACTTTTGGGTGTTTTGTTGCTGGCAGGTTGCGCCGGGTATAGTACGCCGGTTATCCCGCCTTTCGGCTTAATTTACGCCGATTACAAGGCGCCGATGAGTCATGAAGTTAATGGAGCAAAAGTGGGAAGCAAAACCGGTATTGCGGAATCAAAAAGCATTCTGGGACTAATTGCTTGGGGCGATTGCAGCATCAACACGGCTGCCAAAAGTGGGAATATCCAGACGATTAACCATGCCGACTATGAATATATGAACGTCCTGTGTGTTTACCAGAGTTTTAAAACGACGGTTTATGGGGAATAGGTTTACAGGGGGATACCGGGGGGAATTATTTCTCGCCCGCCGACCATAAATCTATCAATTGGCTTATACCATATCGGGCATAATTCCACAGGGTTCTCGGAGAGCGAATCTGCATCAGGGTGCGCAAGATATACGCCGGGCGCAGGTAGAATCGGCGCAGGAAGCGGCGACGCCAGAGAGCCAATTCCTCGTGTGTGAGATATTTCGTCGGCATGGCGGGGGCATCGTAAGCCGCCGTCGGGATTTCGCCCTCCTTTAACAACCCACCCTTCACCGCCATCTCATAAAGCGGCGTCCCCGGAAATGGATACACGTAAAATATCTCAATGAAATCAGGGGCGAGTTTTTTTGCGAACTCAAGGTTAGTTTCAAAGACGCTCTCCGAGTCCCACGGCAGACCGAAGAGAAAATATATGCTGGATTTGATTCCCGCCTGCCGCGTGAGACGCAGGGCGTTCACCGCATCCTCCCTCTTCACCTGTTTATTCATCAGGTCAAGCGTCTCCTGGTCTGCGCTCTCCACTCCATAAGCAATGAGCCAGCATCCCGCGCGCCGCATGACGCTGAGCATCCCGGCGTCAATGGTATCCACGCGGCTGTTGCATACCCACGAGACATGCAACCTCCTCGCAATAATTTTTTCGCAGAGTCCAATGACCCACCTT
>JAPLSR010000251.1 GCA_026398545.1 Candidatus Sumerlaeota bacterium
GGTATCGCACCTGACATTCCGGGCGATGTGGAGGCGATTCGTCTTGAACTCCTTATTTCCGACCTGCAGAAGGTGGAGAATCGGTTGCCAAAGGTGGAAAAAACTCTTCACAAGGTGGCGGGAAAGGAGCTGGAACAGGCAAGGCATGAGTTCGCCGCATTGAATAAAGTGAAGGGCATTCTGGAGAAAAACTTACCTGTCCGAAGCGCCGAGCTTTTCGATGAGGAGACAAAAATCCTCCGCGGATTCATGCTTCTCACTATGAAGCCTCTTTTGTTTGTGCTCAACATCGGGGAGGAATTATTAAATGATGAAAGAGACCCCCTTTCACAGTTTCTCCTTCCGCCACACATAGAAGAGGAGCGCTTTGCCGCCATGTGTGGCGAAATTGAGTCGGAGATTTGTCAGTTGTCATCGGAAGAGCGCCTGATTTTTCTTCAGGATTACCATATTTCCGAACAGGGGGCTGAAAAGATTATCAGGTTATGCTATGACCTCCTTGGGTATATATCGTTTTTTACTATGAATCCTAAGGAGCTTCATGCCTGGACACTCGCCAGGGGCACAACGGCAGTCCATGCCGCCGGTGCAGTCCATTCGGACATGGAGCATGGATTTATTCGGGCTGAAGTGGTTCGCTGGGATAATCTCCTTCGGGCAGGCGGTTTTTCTCACGCAAAAAAAACGGCGGATGTTCATATTGAGGGAAAGGATTATAAAGTTCAGAATGGCGATGTGATTCAATTTCTATTCAATGTGTGAGATGGAATCATTATATGCCGGGGCGGGCATGAGATTCTTTTAAAAAGGAGGGGCGGAGGCAATGAAGGTCGAGAGGTGGATAAAAGAGGGATTGCGATGTTTTGATGGGGCGACAGGCACCATGCTCATCCAACTGGGGCTTAAAGCGGGGGAGTGTCCGGAGATGGTCTCCGAAGAGGTCATGATGAAGGTTCATAAGGCTTATATCGATGCCGGTTCCCAGTATATCACCACCAATACATTCGGTGCCAACCGCCCTAAGCTGGCAAAGTTTAAACTGGATGATGAGGTTGCGAAAATCAATCGCCGGAATGCCGGCGTGGCAAGAAAAACCGCAGTGGGGCGGGGCGTTCTCATCGCCGTAGATATAGGACCAACCGGTGAGTTGATTGAGCCTTACGGCGATTATACGAGGGAAATGTTTATTGATATCTTTTCCGAGCAGGCAAAGGTACTTGCTGAGAGTGCAGTCGACCTTATTATTATTGAAACCATGACCTCTATTGAGGAACTGGAGGCATCCATCCACGCCGTCAAGAGCGTCACATCCCTTCCAGTGATTGCCACCATGACGTTTGACAAGGATGCACAGGGGAGATATCGCACAATGATGGGTGTGACGCCGGAGATGGGTGTGAGGGTTATGGAAGAAAAAGCGGTGGATGCATGCGGGGCGAATTGTTCCCTTTCCCCCTCTGACATGATTGACCTTGTGAGGGAATTCCGGAAGCTGACTCATCTTCCGCTCATCTTCCAGCCTAATGCAGGAAAGCCGAAGATGGTGGACGACAAGACTGTTTATGAGCCGATTCCTGACCTCGAGAAGTCTATTTCACAGATTATTGCCGCAGGAGCGGATATTGTGGGGGGATGTTGCGGCACCGACCCTGAATACATTCATGTGCTGAGGCATATTCTATATAATGACTCCTCAAGATGAGTTCATGGGATAAGGGAGTGAAGATTTTATGGGAGAGAAAGACATGTTGCTACGTGACCTTATGCTTCATCTCAAATCATTGCTGTGGTGTTTGAACAAAGACAGGGAAAGATACAATATAAAGATGATTCTTGATTGTCTTCATTCCCTTCACGTTCCTGAATCCATCCACAGGACCCCCCTTGGTCAGAACCTGAATTATCTTATTGAGGAACTTTCCAGTCATGGGGGACTTGGTAGTCTTCCGGCGGTACTGAGGAGGCTATCTGAAAGCCGGATAACGCTGGATTGTCCCCTTGGCTCTGTAGAGTTGGGACAGTATCTTGTGAGCATTCAGGAGGTGGGGAAGCTTCCCAGGGGAACGTATGGGGTTATCAGTTATCTGGGTCGTGACCTTTACGGTTTGTTTTATCATGAGGGACAGGGGTTGATTGAAAAAAAGGTTTTGCCGGAACAGGTGAAGGTTATTTACGGAACAACGATTTAGCGGGTGAGACATGAGTAAGCAAAATATAGATGTCAAATCCAAAACCTCGATGTCCGGAGAGAAAACTGACAAGACATTCGCACAGGGGCAGGAAGCGGTTTTCAGTCTCGTGCAACCTGACATGAGCAACAATATAGATATTAAGAAAAAGGAACGCACCCGTGTGCGTCTTGTCATCGGTATCCCTGCTTTGATGATTCTTATTTCGCTCACCGCAGGTATCCTCAGTTATGAAATCGTCATGGATGTTGTTGACTATGCGGACTTATCCCTTGTGAAGGGACGTCTGGAGAAGGCGGCAGATACTATACTACTGGCGAATTTTATAGCATCCAGCATCGCCCTTATATTCGGGCTCGGGCTTGCGGCATATATCATACGTCCCATCCGGGCGATTACAAAGGGCGTCCAGGAAGCCGCAAAGGGTGACCTGACCATGAGGGTCAGTATTCCTCACAGGGATGAGCTGGGTGATTTGGGTGATAGCTTCAATTCCCTTATCAGCCATCTGAACAACTTGTTCAAGGAACGGAACCGGTTCATCCTTGAGGGTTTTTCGGAGGGTCTGATCAGCACAGATGCAAGGGGTTATATCACAGCCGTCAACACACAGGCGGAAAATATCCTTGGCATGAGTGCGGAGCAGGTAGTGGGCAAAAATATCGGTGATATTCTTTCCTTCTTGAATGAAAATCTCTACCTGAATGAATATCTCAAGCAGAATCTCAAAAAGCCCGGAAGGCAGGTTCTTGACCGTGTAAGTTTTGTCAATGCGAAGGGAAAGCGTTTTAACCTTTCGGTGAGAAACAGCCCTATCATTGACAGGCATGGCAATCCTGTTGGTTCCATAATTGAATTCCGCGACCTTTCCACCCTTGCCCTCTTCACGGAGCAGATTCAACAGGCTGACCGCCTGGCTGCCATCGGTTCATTTGCCACCGGTATCGCCCATGAATTGCGCAATCCCCTCGGCTCCATAAAGGGTGTGGCGCAACTTATGACGGAAAACACCTCAGGGGAGAAGTTAAGGGAATACACCGACCTCATTGTTGGTGAGGTAAACCGTCTTGACCTTGTGATACAGACCCTTTTGAATTTTGCACATCCGGAACCAGAAAAGGCAGTGGCATCTAATATCAATGACCTTGTCATAAAGGCGTTAAATCAGGCGTGCCACAATCCCAGGGTGGAGAAGATAATTCCCGCAGTTACAGTTGAGAAGGCGCTGCAGGAGATACCCCTTTGTCTCCTTCAACCCGACAGGATGACCCAGGCATTCACAAACATCATCAACAATGCCTTTCAGGCTGTCGAAATGGGCGGGAAAGTCAAGATAAGTACCGGCGTCCAGGATAGTGAGAATGGCATGCGGATGGTGGAGGTGCAGATTATGGATGATGGTCCCCCCATTTCTGCAGATGATATGGAGAGGATATTTGAGCCATTTTTCACAACAAGACCAGATGGCACGGGGCTTGGTCTTCCTATCGCCTTTCAGATTGTTATCTCAAACGGGGGGAAGATGGAAGTCAAGTCAAGACCGGAAGAGACAGTTTTTATCGTGCAGTTTCCCAGTAAGGAACTTGTGGGACAGTCTGACACCGGTGGTTTGTGTCAACCTCAGGTGGAATAAAATTGTGTCGCTGATGCTGCCTACTCCGCCGAAGCGGCTGCGAAGGCTGGGCCATAGCTTTGGCGACGGAGCGAGGTGAGACATTGTATCCATACAGATTATTAATAGCTGATGATGAGCCGGGAATTCGCTTTGTTCTCCGCGAGACCTTTTCCAAAGAAGGTTATGAAATTGAGGAGGCGGAGAATGTGGAAGATGCCATCCTCAAGGTCAAGAACTCTAATTTTGACCTTGTGATTATGGATATCAAGATGCCAAAGGTGGATGGACTGGAAGCCCTTCGTGATATCAGGAGGATGAAACCTAATCTGCCGGTGGTGATGATTACCGCCCATGGCAACATCAATGTTGCCTTAGAAGCCATTCGGGAAGGGGCGTATGATTATTTCACAAAACCCTTCGATGTGGCGGAGATTAGAATCGTCGTCAAACGCGTCACGGAAAAGATGCGGCTGGTGAAGCAGATTGAACAACTGGAGGCACAGCTCCTGCAGGAAAACCCGTTTGACCGCATTATCGGCACCAGTCCCAGGATGCAGGAGGTTTTCTCACTCATCCGGAAGGTCATTACCAATGACGTGACTGTTCTCATCTATGGGGAGAGCGGGACGGGAAAGGAACTGGTAGCCCGCGCCATTCATTACCACAGTTTCCGGGCGCGGGAACCCTTTGTCACGGTGAGCTGTGTTGCCATTCCAGAGACGCTCCTTGAAAGTGAGATGTTCGGACATGAGAAGGGTGCGTTCACTGGCGCACATCAGATGAAACCCGGGAAGTTTGAACTGGCGCAGGAGGGTACCCTTTTTCTTGATGAAATTGGTGACATGCCCTTGAGTCTTCAGGCAAAACTTCTCCGCGTTATTCAGGAGCGAGAGCTGGAGCGTGTGGGCGGCACAAAGACTATCAAGGTGGATATTCGCCTTATCGCCGCCTCTAATAAGGACCTGACTGAATGTCTGAAAAACGGTACTTTTCGTGAAGACCTCTATTTCCGCATCAATGTTCTGCCCATTTATCTCCCGCCGCTTCGTGAGCGAAAAGATGACATCCCAATTCTCATCAATCACTTCATAAAGTATTATAATCAGAAGTTGGGTAAGTATGTGACTGGAGTATCGGAGGATACGCGGAAGATAATGATGGAATACTCCTGGCCCGGAAATGTCCGCGAGCTGGAAAATGTCATTCAAAGGGCGATTATCCTGTCCCCAGGGGAGATATTGACTCCCGACCTTCTGCCTATCAATGTCTATGCAGAACCAGCATTGCCCGATATTACCACCGTTACGGGTGATTTATCCGTCCCGATGTTAGAGCGCCTTCAGGTAATTTATGACAAGCTGGAGGAACAGATGATAAGGGAAGCGCTCAAAAAAGCTAATTATCGTCGTCAGGAGACAGCCGACATTCTCGGCATCAGTCGCAAAAGCCTTCATAATAAAATGGAAAAATATAAATTGTTTGAGAGTTGAGAGGTGTTGCATCACTGGAGAAACGGCGTTGGGAATTATATTATATTGTTTTTTTTGTTCTGTAATATTAAAACAATATATACAGGAGGGGATTTTAATCAATCATGAGTGAAGAAATCAAGGCAACGGGTATGGAAGAGCAGGAGGTGGAGAGTGTCCATCAGGGAATGCCTGATTCCAGGGGGAAACGGCGCTCACCCTGGCTCTGGGTCCCATCCTCCTATTATGCAGAGGGGGTTCCACTGACACTGGTCTCATTCATGTCCGTCATCATGTATAAGAAGATGGGGATTTCCAACAAGGATATCGCCTATTATACAAGTCTTCTATACCTTCCCTGGGTGATTAAGCCCCTGTGGAGTCCCATTGTTGACATTTTCAAAACGAAGCGCTGGTGGGTAATTATCATGCAGCTCTTGCTGGGCATTGGCATGATGGCGATTGCCCTCGTTCTCCCACTGCCCGCCTTTTTCAAAATCTCTCTTGCCTTTTTATGGCTGGTTGCCATCAGTTCCGCAACTCATGACATTGCATGTGATGGTTTTTACATGCTGGGGCTTACAAAGCATCAGCAAACCTGGTTTGTAGGTATGCGAACCACATTTTATAAGTTTGCCATCATCACTGGTCAGGGGCTTCTCGTTGTCATTGCCGGATGGATTGAGGCAAAAAGCGGGCTGGATTCTGTGCCCGTCCATGTTGCCGCCACAATTGAGTCAAGACCGAAGATGGAATATATCCGGTGTGTCCCCCTGAGCCAGGAAGAGTCGGGAGCCCTCGAAAAGATGCCATACATAGACCAGTTGCAGTTCTATGTGGAAAAGTCAAAAACGGCTCAAAACCTGGACGTGGCGGCAACGTATGCCTATCTTGCCGACCAGGTGCTGTCGAAGTTGCGCAAGTTAAACCCCCATGACCCCCAAATCTTCAAAGCAAACGAGCTATTCAGCATCATTGCCCAACCCCTCGACCATTTCATGAAGGATAAAATCAGTGTGAAAAATGATGAGGTGAAACAACTGGAAGGCGGTCTTCGGGTTATTGTTTCTGATGAAAAGCTGAATATACCAATCCAGACCATCCCGGAGAATGACTCGCAGGTCACATTGTTTGCGGCAAAGAGATGGAATATCCTGCAGGGTCAGATGGAAGAGACGGGGAGGGAGATGAAGGAAAAGAAACCCGGCTGGGTCAAGAAAAAATGGAAGGAATATGTGTCGGCAAATCTTGAGAATTTCATGAAGAAATATTTCGCTCCGGAAAAAAAGTCAGTCGCCAAACTCGCTGGCAATATCGGATATGTGTATTTTCATCTCTCAAAACCGCCTGACGCCGGCAGGAAGGTCACAGTCGGCTTTGGGAGGAAGAGGGGGGACAACAGTATTGCCCTCAAGGAGGGGATGAGATTTATCTTTACAAAAGAAAACTGGAGCAAACCCTTACTTGCGGCAATTCAGATTGAACCCACATTGAAAGATACTACGGAAGCCGGATTTCTGGCAACAGCGGGCAATATTCCCTTAAGCTGGACAATCGTCTTCATAATAATGTCCATTCTCATGCTTGTCTTCTGTGTTTATCATTTTTTTATTCTCCCATTGCCATATTCAGACACATCCCGATATGAGGAGGCACACAGGTCAGGGACACCTTTCCAGGCGGGAGATTTCTTAAGGGAGTTTTACGAGACATTTTTTTCTTTCTTCAGGAAGAGGGGTATTATTGCCATTCTCCTCTTTCTTTGCCTGTTTCGTTTTGCCGAGGCGCAACTGGTCAAGATGAGTTCCCCTTTCATGCTTGATTCACAGGAAAAGGGCGGACTTGCCCTCACAACAGGTCAGGTGGGGATTGCCTATGGCACCGTAGGCTGGTTGATGATGATTGTGGGCAGTATTCTTGGCGGATTTCTTGCCGCAAGGGATGGACTGAAGAAATGGGTTTGGTGGATGTGTCTTGCTATCAATGTCCCTGACCTTGTATATGTTTTTATGTCCTACGCACATCCCGCCAATTTTGTCATCATCTGCACCTGTGTGGGTATTGAGACCCTCGGTTATGGATTCGGATTCACCGCTTACACACTTTATATGATTCAGGTGGCAGAAGGGAAACATAAGACCGCCCATTTCGCCATTGCCACCGGTTTTATGGCTCTTGGCATGATGGTTCCGGGGATGTTAAGCGGTTGGATTCAATCAATCATCGGTTATCAACACTTTTTCATCTGGATCATGCTTGCCACAATTCCGGGATTCCTGGTTGTTGTCCTGATTAAAATTGACCCTGAATTTGGAAAGAAAAAGACGGCAAAGGCGTCAGTTTGAACATTCCGCACATAGTCCCTTATCTCCCAACGGATTGCATATTGCTTGACAGGGAAACGCCTTCCCATTATGAAAGGACAGATTTTTGAACTGACATGACATTCCCTCATAAATTTATTTATTTTGGGAGTTAATATGAAGACCGAAGAGCGCGAATCATATACACTTGCGGCTTATGTTTGGTATTTGTGGGAGAAACGGTTCGGGATAATTCTTGGAGCGATTCTCTGCATGGCGCTCATGGTGGTGTATGTCCAGTTTTTAGCCAGGGAAAAATTCCGCTCATATGCCCAGCTCATGATTAAGGAGCCGAGGAAATTCACCGATACGGAAAGGGACGCCATCACCCCCCTTTCCTATAAGGTCCTCCTCCTGAATGATAACCTTCTAAAGGAAGTGCGAGATGAATTCTGTAAAGTGACGGGGCTATCCCCATTTCCTCTCGCAATAGAAAAATTCAAGC
Organism: Candidatus Sumerlaeota bacterium; assembly: GCA_026398545.1. GTDB lineage: Bacteria > Sumerlaeota > Sumerlaeia > MWCT01 > MWCT01 > JAPLSR01. Next base: position 8,082 of record JAPLSR010000251.1, read on the forward strand.
AGGGATTTGAGGTGAAGACAGAGATTGTGAAGGATACGTCCGTGAAGATAGAATACTCGCCTGTCATAAGCATCTCGGCTGATGCTGGAACCGCCCAATTTGCACAGAAGCTCATGGAAATCTGGATTCGGCGATTTATGGACCGATGCGGTGACATCCTTGCCCGTGAAGCGGATTTTGCCACCCGCAGCTACCTTGACAAGGCTGAAAATCTAAAAAAGACCCTCACTGAAAAAGAAACCACCCTCCTGAAAATGCGCTGGGAACTCCCCTTCAGAATCAGACAGCTCACAGCAAAAGAGATGCTCCTTGCTCCCACCTCCATCACATGGGAATTCCGCGAGGAACGTCCTTCATATTATAAATACAGAGACCAGAACAGGGTGGACTTTTCCATGATTGAACCCGCCACTTCACCTGCCATGGTAAATGGACTGGAGCAACAATTGGTGCAGGTTGAGGTTGAACTTGCCGCCACAAGGGCGGGAAATAATCCCTCCCCAATCGCCGCTCTTGAGGCAAAACGAAACACCCTTCTGGAAAAGGTTAAACAGACAAATGCCGATATTGCCGTCTTCCAGAAAGACACTGCTGAACTTGAGGCCAGATTTCAGACTCTCGCACGAGAAGTTACTTCATTGCGCGACGAATATTCATATGTGATGGATTTGAGCAATCAAGCCGATGTGGAGGCTCATGGACTGACCTATTCAAATAAGGGTGACGGGAAAGAACGTTCAGACATCATCATCCTTTCGCCACCATCCCTGCCTGAACTGCGCGTCTTCCCCAAAAAGACTATCTTTTGCCTGATTGCCGGCGTGGTGGGTTTCATCCTGACAACATTGCTTTTTATATTTGAAAAGTTCATGAAGGATGGCAAAGCCCTTCTTGAAAAGGTTGATTCACAATGAAACGATACGTGGTAATTGGAGTGGGGCAATTTGGGTTCAGTGTGGCAAAAACCCTTGTAGACCTGGGCTGCGATGTTCTGGCAATTGATGTGAATGAATCGCGGATTCAGGAAATTTCTGACCAGATTCCCCATGCCGTGGCAGCCACTGGAACTGATGAAAGGACTCTGAGGGCGCTTGGCGTTCAGGAATATGATGTGGCGATTGTTACCTGTGCGGAAAGCCTTGAAAATTCAATTCTTGCCACTGCCGTGATGAGGGAAATCGGGATTCCTGAGGTCATAGTGAAGGCTATAAACCAGAAACATGGTGAGATTCTGAAACGTGTGGGCGCCACAAAGGTTGTCTATCCAGAACAGGAGATGGGGGCACAGCTGGCAAACCACCTTGTCAATCCGGATATTCTTCAGGAGATTGTGTTATCCGGCGAGTATTCCATCATAGAACTGGCAATACCGGACGAGCTGGTGGGGCAATCCATTTTGGAGGGTAACATCCGCGCCAAATACGGGCTCACCATTTTAGCCATCCGTTCTCAAACCGCCTCCACAAGAGATGGGGAACAGGAAGGTCTTCTCCTTTCCCCTCCACCCAGTTACGTTCTCAAGGAAACCGACAGGGTTATTCTCTTCGGTAACAATAAGGATATTGAGAACTTCCGTGAAGGAAAGTAGTATTATTTAAAAGTTAATCATCCGCCTATTATCCTTTCCCTCTTCCCGCCCTGTTTCCTTAAGGAATTTGCTTGACCCCCACGAAACCATGAATTATAGTTGTCATTGTTATTGTTAAAGATATATTTATGTTCTATATCTTATAATCTATAATTGTGCTTACAGGGGAAAAACATGCGAAAGATTATTATTGGATTCACACTTATAGAACTGTTAATTGTTGTGGCTATTATTGCCATACTTGCCGCCATTGCGATACCTAACTTTCTTGAATCGCATGTGCGCGCTAAAGTGAGCCGCGCCAAGGCGGACCTTCGTTCCATCACTACAGCCCTTGAGGCATACCATGTGGAGTATAATCATTATCCGCCAAATCCTGATACAAGCAAGGGATTTAATGTCACACCCTGGCAGCTCACCACCCCTGTGTCCTATATCACCACCCGTCCCACCGACCCCTTCAAACAATCAAAAGATGTAACTCAGACCACCAACCCCGCCTTGAGTAAAGAGAGATATTATTATGATTACTTCTCCATCATCACAGTTGATGAATATTTCAAATTTGCCAATGCCGGGATTAATATCTTTCCGCTGGCGGTAGAGGATGATGGCTCGCTCCCCGGAGCCAATCCGGGCGCTTTTAAGAAATATGGCAGTTGGCTCCAGTGGTCCATCGGTCCTGATGCCCTCTTCTGGATACAACAGGATGACTTTGCAGGGGGTAACAGCGCCCTTCTGACCCCTCTTTATCGCCCATGGGGGTATAGCTTTGATGTTCCTTATGACCCTACAAATGGAACAATCAGCTTCGGGAACATAATCCGTTCCCAGGTCAAATCCGATGGTCTGCAGGCTTATTTCCAGTAAGCGAGCCATTGGCATGGTAATGATTGAGCGCTTATTTATTTTAAGAAATATACACCTGATTAATATGCATGTCAAGGGAGTTGGAGATATGCGAAAAAGAGTTATAAATTTAAAGATAATTTTAGTAATAATGTCACTTTATATATTTTATAGTGGTATATGTATAACCGGTGGTGTCGGAATCATTTCAGGAGGTTCATACGAATTTCAAGACGGTTTCTGGCATGTTGTAATGGCATCTGAATCAACATTCACACCAACTCCAACTCCCACACCAACTCCCACACCCTCCCCGACGCCTCCCGCAGGTATCAGTTACAATGTCATTGACCTCGGGACGCTGGGTGGCGGGGATAGCTGGGCGATGGCAATTAACAACATGGGTCAAATAGTGGGATATTCCACACTCCCTAACAATGAAACCATTCATGCCTTCCTTTATATCTTCGATGAAAGCACCACCAGCATAATTGACATTGGCACCCTTGGCTATGAGATGAGCGAAGCATATGCATATGACATCAATATAAACGGGCATGTTGTCGGGGAGTCAGAGACAACGACTGGTCCCATTCATGCCTTCCTGTATGCCAATGGTGAGATGGAAGACCTTGGCACTCTCCCCGGTGAAGATAATTCCCACGCAATGGGCATTAATGATGATGATGTGGTTGTCGGAAATTCCGGTTCCTCTGAGGAGTCGTATGCATTCTTATGGTCGGATGGTGTGATGAAGGACCTGCAACTATCAATATCAAACTACTCAAATGGGGCGGAGGATATAAATAATAGTGGTGATATTGTTGGATGGGCATCTGATGGTGAGTATCAGTTGCCGATTGTGCATCAGGATGATGTAACAACCACCATTGGGGTGGAAGGTTCAGGCTACGGCTCTGCAATGGCGATTAATGAGCAGGGGGATGTGACAGGTTCGCTTGATTTTCCAGATACTTCACAAGATGCTTTCCTTTACAAGGAGGAGACGATAAGTGACCTGGGAACGCTGGGGAGTTATTACAGTCAGGGTTTCGATGTAAATATTGATAATATGGTGGTTGGGGAGTCTGGTACGGGAGGTGATGGACTCAACCATGCCTTTGTTTTTATACCTGAAAATTGGGTCATGTATGATTTGAACAGTTTGATTCCTCCGGACTCGGGGTGGGAGCTCCAATGTGCGCATGGTATCAATGACAAGGGTGAAATTGTTGGCTGGGGTACTATAGGCGTTTATACTCATGCCTTCTTACTTGTGCCTGTGGCGACTCCCACACCAACTCCCACACCAACGCCACCTCCAACAATGACCCCCACACCGACGCCGACTCCGACAATAACACCCACACCAACGCCTACTCCGAGAATAACGCCCACACCAACGGCAACGCCCAAACCGACTGTAACACCTTCCACACCGACGCCAACTCCGACAATAACACCTACACCTTCTCCCACACCCACGTTTACTCCCACCCCAACGCCCTTTGTCCCGAGACCGCATCTTGTCAAGGCTATCTTCAGTGATGCTAATGGAAACGGTAGTGCGGAGCCAGGCGAGGCATTGACCCTTGTTTTTGACCAGGGTGTTACAATCACGAAATCTCTCATTTCTCCCGGCTGTTTTTATCTGCCTGTTGCGGGGGATAGCCTCGGGCTGGTGGGATTCAAAGCATCTATAAATCCTTACAGTTCCCGCCGGTTGACATTGATACTCGGACAGAATGCTCATTTGACGATTGAAGGTAATTTTCTCACAACAATGACTCAATTGGGCTCGCCTTCGGGCATTGACCTCTCCATTGCCCGTCCGCCATTTGCTATCAGAAGTCTTGATGGGTTGGTGGACTCCATCGACCTGGGCGCCCCGCATTTCAATGATACCGGTCTGGATATCAAATATAGCTTCAGGGCTGTGGTGAGGGATATCGGGTCTGCTGGCGGCACACTTGACAATTCGGGCGACCCGGACGCGGCTTATCACCACTCCTTTTATATCCCCGGAGGTTCCATCACCTCTTCATCAGGAAAGGTCAAAGCAGAACCCGTCATCCAGTTTATCATGAAATCCCCTGATATTCCGCCGCCCCTGCCCGGCAGCGTCATTCAGATATTTGCCAATGCGGATAACATCATATTTTCGCCCCTGGCAACGCTCACACTTGAATACCTTAATGGCGATGTGGATACTGAGATGGGTTTTGCAGAGGCGGGGATGAGGATATGGATGTATGTGCCGGGTGCGAATGGCCTTTGGCCCAACTGGGTTCTTGTTCCGGTGCAACAACAATTTGTTGATACTGAAAAGCATACTGTGACAATATATCTGGAGTATCTCAAATATGCAGGCGCCACGGGCGGAGTGAGATTGGCGTCTCCCGGCGATTCAGGCATCTTCGGGAACCTTCCCGGTGCCACAATTGAGGAAAGCACAGTAAGTATTAAACCGCAGGGCGGGGGCATGGTGAGAATCCTTGTTGGTCCAACCCTGAACGCAGGTGGAGGCGGTTATTATACTTATCACCAGATTGAATTCCCGGATTATGTTGAAACAGACCCCTCAGACCTGAGCGTGATAAAGGTTACCATCAAACAGGCAACACTTGCCGACCGGATTGCGCGGAGTGGAGGGAATTCCTTCCCAACGGCGAGCAATGCGCT
>JAPLSR010000413.1 GCA_026398545.1 Candidatus Sumerlaeota bacterium
GTGCTTCTGTTTTTTGTGGCAAAAAACCAAATATGGAAATCCGACGGGACTCTGGCTGGCACCGTCGCTTTCTTGGGAGGCGTTGGAAAAGGGGTTGCGTCTGTTGGAAACAAGTTGGTTCTGAGTCTAGACGACGGCATATCAGGCGGCGAACTTTGGGTTAGCGACGGTTCAGTTCAGGGAACAACCATTTTGAAAGATATTGTGGCAGGGGCTGGAGGATCCAATCCTGACAACCTTACCCAGATCGGCAACCAAGTCTATTTTGTCGCAAACGACAATGAGATTTGGATGACGGACGGTTCGGTAAATGGAACAATCAAGATTGGGCAAGCCGGCTCTCCCGAGATTGCCTCTCCTGACCTTTTTACTTTGGTCGGCAATAGATTGTTTCTAGCTGCCACGGATGTATATCAGGGGCGTGAACTGTGGGGGGGCACTATATCCACTAAGACCTCCGCTGTGCATAGGTGGTTGCGTTACGAATAGGTCGTATGAATCTCGGATAACGGGGACAGGTTACGAATTGGCTTGCCGCAGCTGATGAATAAACATCCCCCTCCAAACCCTGCAGACGTTTCGACCGACGAAAGAATTCTTGATCGGGAATTAAAGGGTCAGACCCCTATAAAAATGTATAAAATTGCGGGGAGCGGCGATGTGGCTCGCTAATAGGCTATAATGCCCATCACTGGCGCAGAAGGCGCTCCTGCCTCAAGTATCCTGAACTCGTCAATTAACCAGCCTGTTTGCGTCAGTTCTTCCGTGGGGATTTTTTTATATTACACTTCATATCCAACTTGGAAAAATATCCCACGTCGAATAGCCGCAAGTTGAATAATATTAAAATATTCATACAAAAATATTCAATAATCCTCACATTGATGAGCGCCAAACACTGACACAGAATCCTTTGACTTTACAATCCTTTTACCAAACATATTCATCCTTATCTTTTAATGAGAGTGATATAAATGAATTTTGAGCCGATCTCATGGAACCGGCATTCCAGTGAGGGGGTTGTATTGATTGAATCAGGCGGCGCCTGCTTTCATCTGAGGGTGGAGGACTGGGGCGATGGCGTCATCCGTGTCTTGGTTCAGCCGGAGCCGGTGGAGCATCGTCCTCCTTTTCTTCTGGGGCGGGGAAAGCCAATCAAGCCGCAACCGGCGGGCGACGGGATTGCTTTTGAGTCGGGACGGTCGGTCTTCATTTTGAATCCGTCGGGATTCTGGGAGTGGCATTACAAGGGACGGCTTTTATTGAAGTCGGCGGATGATTATTACATTTCGTTTCGAGGTCCAAAGACCTTTGCGCCGCCGCTCGCCCTGAATAAATCTTCAGCGGACATCTCTTTTCACCTTCACCCTGATGAGCCGGTTTATGGCGGCGGCGAGACCTTTGGATATCTGAACAAGCGCCGTTTGAAAATGGATATGCGCATTATTGACCCCTGCGGACTCACCTCCACGCCCTGTTCCTATAAACACATCCCGCTCTTCTGGAGCCCGCGCGGATGGGGCATCTTTGCCTGCACGAATTATCCTGTCATGGCGGATATCGGCGCGACTTCATTCATTTCTTTCAACCTGCGCGTGGAGGAGCCGTGCTTGGATATTTTTCTGATGCCGGGCGGACCGGGCGACATCATCCGCCATTACTGGCGGCTCACAGGCGCACCGCCTCTGCCGCCGCGCTGGGGTCTGGGCGTCTGGTGGTCGCGCTGTATGTATAAAAACGCCGCCGAGGTGAAAGAGATTGTGGACGGATTAAGACGCGCCCGCATCGGCGGAGATGTCATCGGTCTTGACCCGCTCTGGCTCAAAAACCGCCCTTCCTGGAAGTGGGATGCCTGCGACTTTGTGTGGAGTGAGGAGAATTTCGGCAGACTGGAAGATTTTTCGTCATGGCTGCACGGGCGCGGATTCAAACTCTGTCTCTGGCAAAATCCGCATGTCTGGCTCGGCGGCGAATCATACAAGCGTCTGAAGCCCTTTTTGCTGAAGGATGAGGAGGGGCGTCCGGCGAAATCTGAACCGCCCCTTTGCGGACATGGGATTGTTCAAAGGATGGAGCGCGTGGGGCTGTGGGATTTCACATTGCAGGCGGCATGGGATGAGCGCAAACGCCTTCTCGGCGCACTCCTCAAACGCGGCGCGGATGCCTTCAAGGTTGATTACGGCGAGGGTGCCCCCGGCGACGCCCTGCAT
>JAPLSR010000122.1 GCA_026398545.1 Candidatus Sumerlaeota bacterium
TAATATGCTGGATATGAACCAGATGTTGAAGATTATCGTGGAACGGGACGCCTCCGACCTCCACTGCTCGGTGGGAAAACCCACCGTCATGCGCATTCATGGAAAACTGGACATTGTTGACTCCGACATCCTGGTCCCTGAGGATACGGAAAGGTTCATGCGGGAAATTACACCTCCCCGTTATCAACAGCTTCTTCAGGAACACGGCAGCTGCGACTTCGGCTATGCATACAGCGACCTCGCTCGCTTCCGCACGGCTGTTTTCCGAACACGCGGGAATACTGGCATTGTCATGCGTCTCATTCCCCACCGGATTCTCACCTTTGAAGAGCTGGGGCTTCCCAGGGAGTCCATTATTGAACTTCTCCATTCCTTCCGCGGTCTTGTCGTTGTGACGGGTCCCACGGGTTCGGGAAAAACCACCACACTCGCCACCATGATTGATTACATCAACGCTAACCGATATGTACACATCATCACAATTGAGGACCCGATTGAATATTATCACCCGCATAAGAAGTCCATTGTAACCCACAGGGAAATGCATGTGGACACACCATCATTTGCTTATGCAATGCGTGGCGCACTCCGTATGGACCCGGACGTTATTCTCCTTGGAGAGATGCGTGACCTTGAAACAATGGAAACAGCATTGGTTGCCGCAGAAACGGGTCACCTGGTCTTTTCCACCCTGCACACCATGAGCGCATCACAGACCGTTGACCGCGTCGTGGATGCCTTCCCGGTTAACCAGCAGGAACAGATCCGCGCTATCCTGGCAGTTTCACTGAGGACAATCATTTGCCAGACACTTCTTCCTCGCATCACCGGCAAGGGGCGGGTGGCTGCCTTTGAGATACTGCATAATACACCCGCTGTCCAGAACTTGATCCGTGAGCATAAGACAAACCGCATCGTTTCCGTCATCCAGACAAGTGCCAAGCAGGGTATGATTACCCTTGATGATTATCTCCTCAACCTTTATCGCAAAGGTACTATCTCCGGAGAAGCTGCACTTGAACGTTCCCAATATCCGTCGGAAATGCGAATGAAGATGATGCAATTAGTCGGCGAGGTGGAAGGAGCAGGAGCTGTTGCCAGCGGCAGGTTCGTGGAATAACCGAAGCTCCATGCATTTTAGAAAAATGAGGTGATGTTTCATGGAAATAACCCCAACTGATTATGTTGACAGGGATTACTCCCATGAGATGAAAGAGCTTATCAAGAAGGAAGCTGGTCAGCCTGAAAAGACGCTTGACCGCTCCATTTCCGAAGAAGGAGAGATGGGAACCACTGTCCGCCAGGTGCGTGAACAGGCTGTGCATGACATCGCCGCCACAGGCGGTGATATGCTCCAGATTCTATCAGAGCAAGCCGGTCTTCCCTATGTCCAGCTGGCTGATTATAAAGTAGGCTCCCTTGACGTCCTGAAACTAATCCCCGCTCAATTAGCCAGAACCTACAAAGTCTTTCCCATCCGCATCGAGGAGGACGGCAGTCTTGTCCTTGCCATCTCTGACCCACTGAACATCACAATCGTTGACGACTTACGCCTCCTCCTTGAACGCAACATCACCCCCGTGGTTGCCGGTGAGGAGGATATCCTGGACAATATTGACCTCTATTATGGCATGGGTGATGAAACCATTGAAAAGATGGTGGAGGAGTTTGAAAAGGAAGAGTCAGGAACAATTGAAATCACCTCACCCGGGGAAATGGACTTAAGCGACCTTGAACGAATAGCAAATGAACCACCAGTCATAAAGCTTGTGAACCTCCTTTTGATTCAAGCCATCAAAGACCGCGCCAGCGACCTTCATGTGGAGCCCTTCGGCGGGATACTTCGTATACGCTACCGCGTGGACGGAGTCCTCCGAGAAATTCCCTCACCCCCCAAATCGCTCCAGCTTGGTTTATGCTCCCGTCTAAAAGTCATGGCAAATCTGAACATTTCGGAAACCCGTCTCCCCCAAGACGGGCGCATCCGGCTTACCATTCAGGGGCGCGAAATAGACCTCCGTATCTCTACCGTTCCAACCGTGCATGGGGAAAGCATCGTCTTGCGTATCCTTGATAAGTCCATGATGATGCTCGGTGTCTCCCAGATCGGCTTAATCAAGGAAGTCCTTGAGCGATTAATGAAGCTCATTCACCTGCCAAACGGAATCATCCTGGTCACAGGACCGACGGGTTGCGGAAAAACCACAACCCTTTATGCCTCCCTGAGTGAAATCAATGACTCCAAGGATAAGATAATCACCACAGAAGACCCTGTGGAATATGAGCTGCCAGGGATTGTACAGATTAATGTCAATCCCAAGGTCGGGCTGACATTTGCGACCTGTCTTCGTTCCATCCTGCGTCAAGACCCCGATATTATCCTCGTTGGTGAGGTTCGTGACCTTGAAACCGCACAGACAGCCATTCAGGCATCACTCACAGGTCACCTGGTGCTTTCCACCCTGCATACCAACAGCGCCGCCGGAACTATCACTCGTCTTATAGACATGGGCATTGAGCCATTCCTGATAACATCCACACTGGAGGCGGTTCTGGGTCAGCGCCTCATCCGCACCATCTGCCCCAACTGTAAAAAGCCTTACACCCCAACACCTGTGGAGCTGGAAGAGTTCGGCATATCACCCGAGGACGTGGCAGACGTGGAATTCTCCAAGGGCATTGGATGCGATGAATGTACCTACTCTGGATACAAAGGTCGCATGGGCATATTTGAACTAATGGAAATCACAGAAGAAATCAGGGACCTCATACTTCGCCGCGCCTCCACGGATGAAATCCAGGCAATGGCATTGCATCAGGGGATGAATACCATGAGGCAGGATGGCTGGTTAAAAATCTGCCTTGGCATGACAACCTTTGAGGAAGTGGCACGTCAAACACCACAGGAAAGCAGAGAACAGATCGCGGAAGAGATGGAAAAGGTTGTGCAGGATACTCTCAAACGTGTCGAAGCCTCAAAACGTGGTGTAGTCCAGGAGGCGGGGCAGGAAAAAGTCAAGGGAGAGAAGAAAAAACCTTCTCCGGAAAAAGAGGCGGTTGCGCTGGAGGAAAACGCCCCATCCCGCAAACAACCAATCCACGTCAAAGGTGAGGAGGCATCATTACAGGAACAGGAATCCTCCAGCTGAGATATCAGCGAGGGAAGTATGCTGTGAGTTTGGTTAAAAAGGAGCATGGGTGTGAGGTTAATACCTTACACTCCAGACCAAAGGCATAGAAAAGGGGTGAGCAGATATGCCACAATTTTTTTACGAAGCACTGGACAAGGGTGGGAAACAGGTCAAGGGGATAATTGACGCCTCCAGTGAGGATGTCATTATTGAAAAATTGCATGGTATGGGTTATTATCCCCTCAAGGTGGTGCCCCATAAGAGAAAGGCAACCGAGATGGACCTCTTTTCCCTGCCCGTGCTCCGCAGCATATTCCATCGCGTCAGATTCAAGCATGTGGTGACCTTCACCCGCCAGCTTGCCACCCTGATAGACGCAGGGCTCCCCATCCTGCGTTCACTCTTCATCCTGCAGGAACAGCAGGAATCCGTGGTGTTCAAGCAAAAGATTGCAGATATGGCAAAGGATATTGAATCCGGTTCTTCCCTCTCTGAGGCTATGGGAAAGCATAAAAAAATCTTCGATACCCTTTATGTCAACATGGTCAGGGCGGGCGAAATCGGTGGTGTCCTTGAAAACGTCCTGAACAAAATCGCCGAGTTCCTTGAAAAACGGCAGGCGCTGAAAAGCAAGGTGCGTTCTGCCATGATGTATCCTCTGGTCGTCAGCATTGTGGCAAGCTTCATTGTCTCCCTCATCCTGATATTCATCATTCCGCGCTTCGCAGATATCTTCCTCTCAATGGGCGCCAAACTTCCAGGACCCACCATGATGCTCGTACATGCCAGCAATATTCTCCTTCACCATGGCATATGGGTCTTGATAGGAATTATCATCTTAGTCCTTATATATAGAAAGGTGAACAAAACAAAGTGGGGCAAGTTCTATCTGGACAAGTTCAAAATGAAGATTCCCGGCCTCGGGGAACTTGTCAAAAAGGTTGCCATCTCCAGATTTGCGGATACCCTTTCCACCCTTATCAACTCAGGCGTCCCCATCCTGCAGGCGCTGGATATCGTGCGGGACACATCCGGCAATGAGGTCATTTCACGCGCAATGGAGAATGTGTATAACAGTGTTAAGGATGGCGAGACGATTCATGAGCCGCTCGCGGAGGCAAAGGTCTTTCCCCCGCTGGTTGTCCATATGGTTGCAGTTGGAGAGGAGACAGGCGCCATTGACCACATGCTCACAAAGGTGGCGGAGGCTTATGAACGCGAGGTGAATGACATGGTCAATGCCCTGACCTCTATCATGGAACCGCTCCTGATTGTCTTTCTCGGTGTAATTATCGGGACCATCGTCATTGCACTTTATCTACCCTATTTCATGATTCCAAAACTCATTGGAAGCGAGTAAAAAGTCATCCGGAAGTGTTAACCAGAGGACCCGTCCATACAATCAAAGGCTAAATTTTTTCGTGATACTTCATGTGGATTCGGGGATGTAAAACATCATTGGCAAGGCATTTTTACTAAAAAATAGACAAACTGCAATTATTCAGTCCCGCCACTTATCCTTTCTATCCCTCATCTGGCGCTTTTTTGCATCTTCAACCGCCCGCCTGATTTCCTTGGTTTGCATCTCATCAGTATCAAGAAAGGCACTGGCGAAAGTCATGATGCCATTCTGGTAACTTTTGAGTATCTGAATCTGCATCATGACCTGTTTAAGACTGTTTGTTTTGGATTTTCTGGGCGGCGGGGTATGCTCAAATAAAAGTCCCACATTGCGCAGGAGACGTTCAGGGACAACAGGCTTTGTTAAATATAGCCGGGCGCCAAGCTTGTATCCATATTTAATCTCGCGCGAGGTGTCCTTGGCAGAAAGGATGATTACAGGTATATCTTTGTATTCAGGATTTTTTTGGAGAAGGTCCAGAATCTGAAAACCGGTTATCTTGGGCATCATGATATCCAGTATCAGAAGGTCAGGCTCAAAAATATTAATAACCTCATATATCTCCAATGGATCCTTAAGGGTTATCACATCAAATTGTTCACCAAGGGTCATCCGGATGAGCTCAAGGGTTTCCTCATGGTCATCTACGGCAAGGATTCTCCACCGTTGGGACTCGCTCAATTTAATTATCCTTTCTCACAGTAATACAATTTTTGAATATCTTTTACCTGATATTGGTGTCAATCAAAATAAATTTTGATGTAATTTGAGTCTGATTATTTCACACTTTGGACTAATTTTCATCCCTGCGCCCGCTGCGTTCTCTGCGTGAAATTATCCAGGGATTTGGGAATCAGAAATAAGAAAAAAATGTAATTTTTTACTTGCATACAGAAAAAATAATTCATATGAAAAATGCGTTTTTGTATATGATAAACAATACATAAAAAACCTCCTTTTCCTCTCATTTGAATGCGCATGACTGATTTTATTGGTGTTGGTTAAATATGAGATGAGAGAGAAAAAAGGATAAAGGGGAATTTTGTACTTGACATGCATTTTGCACGTTCATTAGATTCTTTTAGCTTAAGTTTTCCCTGGGAAATGAATATAATTACTTCTTTTGTATCCGCCCGCGTAGCTCAGTCGGTAGAGCACTTGCATGGTAAGCAAGTGGTCACCAGTTCGACTCTGGTCGCGGGCTCCATTCATTACCCGATAACTTTAACATGACCATATCGAAAACCGAACTAATGACAGGAGGCTTTTCATGGCTAAGGAGAAATTTGCACGGACAAAACCGCATATCAATGTGGGCACAATCGGTCACATCGACCATGGCAAGACGTGTCTCACCTCCGCTATCACGAGGGTGTGCGCAGATAAGGGTCTGGGGCAGTTTGTCACGTAT
>JAPLSR010000340.1 GCA_026398545.1 Candidatus Sumerlaeota bacterium
CGGTCTGGATATCAAATATAGTTTCAAGACTGTAGTGAAGGATATCGGGTCTGATGGCGGCACACTTGACACGTCAGGCGACCCGGACGCGGCTTATCACCACACCTTTTATATCCCCGGAGGTTCCATCTCCTCTTCATCAGGAAAGGTCAAAGCAGACCCCGGCATCCAGTTTACCATGAAATCACCCGATATTCCGACTCCCCAGCCCGGCTGTGACACGTCGCCTCCGCCCTGCGGCGCCGTTCAGATACTTGCCAATGCGGATAACATCACATTTCTGACATCGGCAACGCTCACTCTTCAATACCTTGATGGCGATGTGGATACTGATATGGGTTATGCAGAGGCTGGGATGAGGATGTATATGTATGTGCTGGGTGAGGATGGCTGTTGGCATTGGGTTCCTGTTCCGGGGGAGCAAATTGTGGATACTAAGAATAATACTGTGACAGTGCACCTGGGGTATCTCAAGTATCCCGGAACAACGGGCGGAATGAGATTGAAATCTCCAGGCGATTCGTGCATCTTCGGGAACCTGCCCGGTTCCACAATTGAGGAAAGAACAGTAAATATCACGCCGCAGGGCGGGGGGATGGTGAGAGTCATTGTTGATATGCCAACCCTGAACCCGGGGCCAACCATATATGATGAAAACGGCGTCAGAGGTTTTTATACCCAGCACCAGATTGAATTCCCGAATTATGTTTTAACAGACCCTTCAGACCCGAACGTGATAAAGGTTACCATCAAACTGTCAGCCCTCGAGGGGACTGCGCAGAGCGGAGGGAATTCCTTTCCAAAGGATAGCAACGCTATCTTCGTTGTTTGGACGAAGAATTTCTCCAACGTGGGCGTTCCCTTCAACGCACCCGTCAACATCCGGGTGCAGTTTATGGATGGCACTGCCAATGCGTTTAAAGATATCTGGAAATTTGATAATACCGCCGGGGAATTCAGCTCCATGGCTATTGTCAAGGATACTGTGCCGGGGCAAGGCGTCAATTTCCAGTTCATCACGGGTGTAGCGCAGTCCGTTACACATATTACTGGTGGCGGGTATGTGGAGGGGTCGGGTATCACAGGTCTGACGGATTCTCAGGGCAAGGGGGTATGGGGCGCAGTTTCCAACCCCTCACTACCGACACCAGAGAAGATAAAACGCTATTTGCTGGGGCTGAATTCGGATAAAACAGGCTTGGATTTGAATGGCGATGGCAAGGTTGATATTGCCGACCTGGTCTGGTATCTGATAACTCACCCCTCAGCGAAATAATGGACAGCGTGCTATGCCCGCCATGTCGCGTCTGCGACGAGAAATTATTTTGTGATTCTGGTTATGTTATCGCCATGTAAAACAGGATGGCGGCAAGTAAGAGAAATATTATCCCCATTATTATTTTGATGGTGCCGACATGCCGCTTGAAGCGCTCGCCAATTGTCTGTGAGGCGACGCCATAATATGCGACTGAAAATACGATAATCAGCGGGACGATGAACACCACATTGTACAGGATAAGATACGGAAGTGCGCGTGAACGCAGGTGAGGATTAGTAAGAGCCGTCACTATTGGAAAATACATCTGTCCTGTGCAGGGGAGCTCAAACAGCGCCACCAGAATCCCCAGAACCAGCGCCGCCGTCATGATGCCCAGATTGCGCACCTTGTCATGAATGGACTGCCGGATGCGCCTCTGCATATCGTCCGAGAGTTTCAGGGTCATGTCGCTATACTGCCCTTTGCGCGCGAGGAGATAATCCTTCAGGGAGAGGTAAGCCACGCCAAGTGCGACCATGCCTGTTGCGCCATAAATAATTTTTTTTGCAATGAGTGTATTAATCATATGCGAGATGATAAACTTTAGCCCGAGTCCGAGGGCGAGATAGGTTGCAAACACCGCCGCCGTGTAAATCAGCCCCGTCTTCAGGATGTCGCTCTTTTTTCGCCCGATGAGGGAGAGATAGGATATAAGGAAGATGATGGTGGTGAAGGCGCAGGGATTGATGCCGTCGGCAAAAGCGGCGCCAATAATGGCGAGAAGTGTCAGTGATTCGAGCAGATTTTTCCCGGTTTCCGTCTCTGTGACATTTTTTTCAGGCGGGGCGGGTTCGGACCAGAGGGAACCCCCTTTTGCCAGCGCCTGTTTAATATCCGGCTCAAGGGATTTCTTGACCTCTTCTTCATAGCCGCTGCGAACCTTTCCATCCATGAAGATGATGGGCACCTCATTTTTCGCCTTGCCGTAGCGCTTTTCAAAACGGGTAAGGAGGACAAACGAGGCGGTGTCATTTATCTCATAAATGCGGACGGCAATCTGGGCGGGATATTTCTTGAGGAGTTTGGGGAGGATTTTTGCCTTCATCTCCAGGCATTCCTCACAGGTTACATCGGAGAAGAAGATAATGCGCGCCACGGCGCCCTCCTGCGGCTCCTTTTCCGGCATGGAGGTATATTTCACCTCAGCGGGAAGGGCGCGCATACCGCATGTGAAGGCAAAGGTGAAGCAGAGGAGGAAAATGTATCCAGCCGAGTGCTTGTTTTTCATTACCCCCCCCTTGGGTAACGCATCAAGATGGTGAATGTTGATGATTCCCCCCGCTCGTCAAGAGAATATTTAACACTTGCAATGAGTGTGATGCACATCCTTTTTCCGAATTAATTCGGAAACTCTATCAAGATGATAATTACTCACCATACGCCTGGGGCGGATGGTAAAAATGGGATTTTTTATCGGAATGTTAATGTGCACTCAATACTGAGGAATATTGCGATTACCTACAACTCCATTTTTCCCCTGAATCTCTTCGGAGATGTTTTCAGCCGGCTGATTGCAAGGGAGACCAGCAGGTCGCAACGCTCATTCTCATGTATGCCTGAATGACCTCTTACCCAGCGCCATTCAATCCTGTGCCTCTGGATGGCGGCATCGAGGCGCTGCCACAGGTCAATGTTCAAAAGGGGACCTCCCTTTCTTTTCCAGTTACGGATTTTCCATTGCGGCATCCATTCCGTTATTCCGCGTTTCAGGTATTCAGAGTCGGTGAAGATGCTCACATGGCAGGGTTTTTTGAGAGACTCAAGGGCGCGGATGGCGGCGGTGAGTTCCATGCGGTTATTCGTGGTTTCGGGTTCTGCGCCGGAGATTTCCCTGCAACGCCCTTTGCGGATAAGGATGGCTGCCCAGCCACCGGGTCCCGGATTCGGCACACACCCGCCATCTGTGTAGATTGTCACCTCGGGAAGTGTTTTAGATTCCATTATTCACCTGTGTGGTCAGATTGGGATGAGTAATTCAAATATTTTGTGCTCATTGCGTAATATTTTAATAAGAAGATTCTCTCTTCATTTTCGCGGGATATGTCAATTTAGATTTGTTTTACCGACGGTTAAAGGCATATCTGCATGAGTTGTCACTTGACTCATCCCGCATTATTCCTTAGTTTATCTTCTAATATTAATTGTTTTGGGACATGTTGGAAAAGCCAAATCAGATTTTACCATGATGGTGGATAAGGGACAATGCCTGAACAGTTCAAACAATCCACATATCGCGGGATGGTGGTTGTGATTGATGATGAGGAGGATATGTGCAAAATCCTCACGAAAATCCTCAACATGGAAGGGTATCACGTCACCTCCTTCACAAACCCCAGCCTTGCCCTTGACTATATCGCCAAGTACCAGCCCGATGTCGTTCTGACAGACATCCGGATGCCGGAGCGCTCCGGCATGGATGTGTTAAAGGCGGTGAAGGAACAGTTCCCGCACATGGCGGTCATTATCATGACGGCGTATGCAAGCATTGAGGGCGCCATCCAGGCGATGAAGGAGGGCGCTTTTCATTACGTGACCAAGCCCTTCCACACGGAAGAGCTGATTGCCAATATTGAAAAGGCGATTGAGGTGCAGGAGATAACGCGGGAGACGGTCATCTTTGCTGAACAGATAAGGCGCGCCCATGCGGATGTCCAGCTGATAGGCGAAAGCCTCGTGATGAAGGAAATCAAGCAGCTTTTAGAAAAGATTGCCCCCACGGACAGCTCTGTTTTGATAAACGGCGAGAGCGGCACGGGCAAGGAGATGGCAGCCAAGTTCATTCACAAGGCAAGTTTCCGGTGCAACGGGCGCTTTGTCCCGATTGATTGCGCCTGCATTCCGGAGAACCTGCTGGAATCTGAACTGTTTGGATATGAGCGGGGCGCCTTCACCGGCGCCTCCCAGATGAAGCTCGGCTTGATTGAGCTCGCCCACGGCGGAACACTCTTTCTGGATGAAATTGGCGAGATGCCTCTCCAACTCCAGGCAAAGCTCCTGCGCGTCCTTCAGGACCACAAGATTCAGCGAATAGGCGGACTGAAACAGATACATGTGGACATTCGCCTCCTTGCCGCCACCAACCGCGACCTTAATTCGGATATAGAAGAAGGCAGGTTCCGCCCCGACCTCTTTTACCGCCTGAATGTCCTTAATATCCGCATGCCTGCCCTGCGGGAGCGCCCCGATGATATCCCTCTCCTTGTGAGTTTTTTTATCGCGCGCCTCGGACCGCGTCTCCACAAGCCCAATGTGGGCATTACGCCAGCCGCCATGGAACTCCTGAACCGCTACTACTGGCCCGGCAATGTCCGGGAGTTGGAAAACGTCATAGAGAGGATTCTTGTCCTCTTAGATGGCGAGATGATTGAGCTGGAGGATGTACCGGCGGACATCCGCAATGGCGTGGCTCCGAGGGTGGGTCTCCCTCCAGCCGCTCCCCAGAAGGCAATCCCCGTGGATTACAAAGAGGCGCGGGTACAGTTCGAAACGGACTATCTGCGCGAGCTTCTGGAACGCACGGGCGGGAGCGTCTCCGAGGCGGCGCGCATCTCCGGTGTGAGCCGCAGGAATCTTTATGAAAAACTTGAAAAGCTCGGCATCAGACCTGAAGAATTCAAAAAGGGCGAGTGATTGGATCCGCCTCAGGCGGAGGAGATGTTTCAATGTTGAGAACACGCCGTGGCGGGAGGTGGCATAAAGGGCATTTGGTATTCTGCCTCTTTCTCTTCATATTCCAGTCTGCATCCCTTTTGGCAGAGGGGCAGATGATTGTGGCGGTGAGTGTGCCGCCGCAGAAATATTTTGTGGAAAAGATTGGCGGTCAGCGCGTCTCGGTTACCGTCATAGGCGGCGGGAGCGGGTGTCCGGAGAGTTATGAGCCAAGACCCCGGCAAATGGCGGTGATTTCACACGCCCGGATTTATTTCGCCATCGGGTTCCCCTTTGAGGAGGTCTGGCTTCCAAAATTCTCCGCCTCCAATCCGGGCATGATTATATGCCATACGGATGAGGGAGTTGAAAAGATACCACTCGCCGGATTCGCCTCTGGCGGAAATAAGGTCGATGCCCGGAAGCCGATTTCCGGCGCTGGAAGCCATGCACACGGGATGCTGGACCCTCACATCTGGCTTTCGCCTCCGCTTGTCAGGATTCAGGCGCAAAATATCACAAAGGCTCTGCAGAAGGCAGACCCCGCAAACGCAGATTATTATCAGAAGAATTTTGAAAAGTTCGGTGCGGAAATCGCCGCACTTGACATGGAACTGCGAAAAATTTTCAGGGATGGGAAACCAGGCGGGAGTTTTCTTGTAATTCATCCCTCGTGGGGATACCTTGCCGCTGAATATGGACTGAAGCAGGTGCCGTTTGAAAGCGAGGACAGGGAGCCATCCCCGCGGGAGATGATGAATCTTGTTATTTTTGCGCGGGAGAAGGGTCTCAAGGTGATTTTTGTTCAGCCGCAGATGTCACCCAAAACCGTGGATGCCTTTGCGAAGGAAATCGGCGGCAAGACGGTTTTGATAGACCCCCTCGCCGAAAACTGGGCTGACAATCTGAAGGCGGTTGCCATTAGAATCAAGGGGGCGGCAAGATAGGCACGGGACGCACCCGCCATACCGAAAACTCAAAACTGATTTTGGATAGGAATATTAGACATGATTTCAAAAGACGAAGCGCGGAAAAAAATTGAGCAACTTGTCGAGAAATTTGAAGAAAACAAAGAGTTTTATTTAAGCCCTGATTATAATGAAACGCAAACTCGCCGCGAATTCATTGACCCCTTTTTTAAGGCTCTCGGTTGGGATATGGATAACGAAAAAAATGAACCTGAACCCTACAAAGACGTTATCCATGAGGATAAAATCCACGATGGAAAAGGCGTGAAGGCGCCGGATTATTGTTTTACCATCTATGGACATAAAAAGTTCTTTGTAGAAGCGAAAAAGCCCAGCGTTGATATCAAAGATCAGATAAGCCCCATTTATCAGATACGACGTTATGGCTGGAGCGCCAGCCTTCCTGTTTGTGTTCTCACAGACTTTGAAGAATTCGCTATTTATCAATGCACAAAAAAACCAACCCCAAACGATAAGCCGATTGATGAGCGAATCGGATATTTTAGATATGAACAATACATCGAAGAATTTGATTATATCTGGGAATATTTCTCGCGTGAGAGTGTTCATCATGGAAGTTTGGATAAGTTAGTAAAATCCGATATTGCCAGAAGGGGAACGGAAACCGTTAATAAAGAATTTCTAAAATCCCTTGAAGAATGGAGAAAACTACTTGCTGTCAATATCGCACTTCGCAATCCCTCTCTAACTGAAGAAGAAATAAATTATGCCGTCCAGCAGACGATTGATAGAATCATTTTCTTAAGAATCTGTGAAGATAGGAAAGTTGAAAAATATGCAAGACTTTCAGAACACCTCAATGGAGATAACTTTTATCAAAATCTTTTT
>JAPLSR010000358.1 GCA_026398545.1 Candidatus Sumerlaeota bacterium
CGTGGCGGCGGTCGCGGTGCAGATGGTGCTCGGCGGGCTCGGGGAATGGCTGAGAACGGTGACGGGCGGATAGGGGAATTTCATGATTGTCTGAACCGGTGATGCGCGTGATGCGGGTGATAAAGGACGATGGAAAAGAGAAAAAAAGGAAATGCGGGGAACACGGGCAAAATGATGTAATAATAGCATCGTTTTTTCTTGCCTTGTCCTTCAATCGCCGTTACATTATGATGCAGGTGCAACGAATTATCTATAGTATACGCATGCGTCCTTTTCGTGGCAATCCACGAGGTTATCATGGCGAATATTCAATTCAAGGGCAAAACGTTTGTTCAAAATCACCACATGATGGTGAAATACCACGAACTTATCCCGGATAGGGAAAAGAGCCTCACCGACAAGGTGAGCCTTCATGACAATCTGATCATCCACGGCGACAACCTGAAGGCGTTGAAAGCCCTCCTTCCCCTCTACGCCGGGAAGGTCAAATGCGTGTATATTGACCCGCCCTATAACACCGGCAACGAAAAATGGGTGTACAATGACACTGTTAATTCTCCCATGATGCAGGACTGGTTGGGCAATGTCGTTGACAGGGAGGATTTGACGAGGCATGACAAATGGCTCTGCATGATCACGCCGAGACTGAAATTGCTGAGGGAATTGCTGTCGGATGATGGAATCATATTTGTATCAATTGACGATTGCGAAATTCATCATTTAAAGATACTTATGAACGAAATATTCGGTGAAGAAAAATTTCTTTCTGAGTTTATCTGGCATAGTCGGCAAAATGTTGATAGTCGCACATTGACAGGGATTTCGATTGACCACGAATATGTATTATGCTATTCAAAAAGTGAAGGAGTTAGAATAAGAGGCGAAGAGATAGATAAAACAAAATATAACAATCCAGATAATGATGCACGCGGTCCGTGGATGAGTTCCTCAATAGATGGGCTGGCGACAAAAGAAGCGCGACCCAATTTGCATTTTACAATTGTCAATGCAAAAACTGGATTAAAGTATAATCCTTCACCTCATAATGGTTGGCGATTTCAAAAATCAACTATCGAACAATTAATTAGTGAGCCTTTTGCAAAAGTGCGAACAATCAGATAAATGATACACTCGGGAAGGGATTTACCCTTACCTTTTTCGACCTGTTTCTATATGGAGATACATAGAATATCACTATTGGATATCGAGGGCCACTTTCAGGACATACATTTTCCTGATCCTCTTTCGGGACTTTGTATTTGGTAGTACGGATGTGAGAAGCAATATATTTACAGTACCATTCGCAATAATTGATCGGCGGTGAGCGCCAGGATACCGAACATCAGGTGCGCCATTACTTTTACTGCTCCCCGCACCCGGATCAACTTTCCGCCGAACTCGTCTTTCAGTCGGGAATTCACCCGTTCCACCGTTGACCGTTCCCGGAAACGGACCTTTTTGGCAGGGTCCAACTCCCGCTTCTCTCCTTTCCGGTTATTGGGGTCAATGATGGGAACATGCCCCAGGCTTCGACTGTAGGCGGCGATGTGTTGACAATCGTAGGCGGAATCCTTCACGTCATACAGACTGGTAACCCGCTGATGGGTCATCGCGGTTAAGGGGATGGAGGCCTGGCTGTCATGGAGAGATGCCGAAGTCAACAGACAGGAGATGGGGATCTGTCCGTCCGCCGCATCCACATGGAACTTGAACCCATTCCACGATTCCATGTGTCCCTTGCTGTTCCGTTTCACCCCCCGGTCGCATGCCGTCGGCAGCTCCGCCACCATCTCTTCCACCGTCATCGTCATCTGCCGCTCAATACGGGTCGGGTCAGGAACCGGTGTTTCTCCCTTGGCTGGCCGCCCCCGTTTCTTTTTCGGTTTTGTCTTCCGCTCCTTCTTGACCGCCGGCTTCTCCCGCGCCTCTATCTCCGTGCTGTCCTGAGAAATATGACCGAACAGATGATCGGAAAGCGTCCGCTTGATGAGCGCTTCATGCACCCGCTCGCACAGCCTGCTCTCCGCGAACTCGGCAAATACCCGCGAAAAGGTGGCTTCGCTCGGTACTTGGTTTCTCTTTTCCCATCCGCACATACGCCGCAACACGGGGTCGGACAGAAGTCTATCCCTGAATGCACGGGTGGTCGGAGCATTATTCACAGCTTTGGCCACAAACGCCCGCCCCAATGCTTTGCGGTCGGCGGAAGGTCGGCCGAACCAATAGTCGTCCTTTATCCAGTCTTCAATGCGGACAACCTCCAAAATGGCGGCCAGCTCCGTATGATATGGGGTGAGCGGCCCCAGTTCCTCTTCCAGAAAGGGAAACAAACTCCTTTGAATCCCACTCCAGATGGACGATATTGCATGCATCGCAACCCCCCATGAAAAATGTGGTCAATATATTGATCGCTTTCAACGTCAATATACTGTTTTTTATGGGGGTTAATTATAATTATTTCAGCATTTCAATCTTTTTTTATCCTCAATAAATCAGACTTTTGCAAAAGGCTCTAGTGAGAATAGAATATTATGGCCAAAAAATCCAAATTCAAAGCAAAGGTTTAAAAGATATCTTTTTGAGAAAACATCTGAATTTACTGGCCTTTCATCAATTTTGGATGT
>JAPLSR010000143.1 GCA_026398545.1 Candidatus Sumerlaeota bacterium
GTCCTGGTGCCTTTGTGGTTAAAACGGGTTTTTTGAATTTTTCCGTTATATTTTGGAGTTCCTGCCATGACACAGGTGTTATATAATTCCACTTGCATTGTCAGGGGAGCGCTGGCTTAAGAATCATAGATATTATGTTGAGGAGAGGATAATTGTTTCGAATAAATCGGCGTAACCCCACGTATTATCTGACCTGTCCACTGTGGCTCCTGTTTTTTGCCATTATGATGGTTCCCACCTTCGCAAGGACGGATGAGATGAATTATGATATTGTGATTTATGGAGGTTCTTTCAGCGCGCCGGCCGCCGCCATCGCCGCCGCCCGCACAAATCCCGACGCGCAAATCCTCCTCGCCGAACCTATGGACTGGCTCGGCGGGCAGGCAACCGCAGAGGGGGTCTCCGCCATTGATAACGCATGGCATGCGCCAGCCGCCGCACTCATGCGCGATAATCCCCAGACATATTATCCCGTGGACTACCTCAACTTTCTCGACAGATTGAAAAACAAGCCCCCTGAAGCCCCGGGTGAAGGCATGGCTCCCAATGGGTGCGCCTGGGTCAGCCGTGAGGCGTTTGACCCACGCACCGGCGCCTGGACGCTTGAACAGATGGTCTCCGAATATCCCAATATTACGCTCATGAAACTGACCGTGGTCAAGGATGTCAAAACAACCGATGTCGTGGACCAATTCGGCACCGGCAGGAAGATAACCGGCTTAACACTCATTCAGCGCATTCCCATTAATGGCTATAAGCCTTTTGACAAATTTCTCTCTCAGGAAATCCTCGACTGGTATGATACGAATGATTCGGCGGATTATAATAAAATCATTCACACGGTCGCGCCGCGCGACCCCGATAAAGGTCTTGTCGTGATTGACGCCTCCGAACTCGCCGATGTCATTATCCTCTCAGGCGCTGTTTACACCGTCGGGCGTGAACTCACCACCGAGAAAATAGCCGATGACGGAACGCTCCCGGCGATGGACGAGGACGGCTCTCAATCTTTCGTCTTCACCTTCTGCATGACTACCACGACCACCACCCAGACCGAAGATGAAGTCAAGACGGACTTCCCCGATTTTGACGCCTATTATCAACAGCAGGTCAATAATTACTTCTCTTTTGGATCGTATAGTTGGACATCAATATGGACTTATCGAAGGTTGAAAGTTACGGGAACGCCCAGCTCCTCCGCAGTCTATCTCGGCGATGTCTCCATGCAGAACTGGGGTCCCGGCAATGACTATCCCTATGGGACAATGTATAAGAATAAGGAGGACGCCGCCGCTGAGTCCGCCGACTGGCGCGGGGGCGTTAATATCGGCGAACTCGACCAGGCTGAAAAGCACGCCGTCTGCTGGTATTTCTATATGAAGGCGCACAAGTCAGTCTCATGGGACACACTATTTCTCCGCAAAAATCATCCGATGAATATGATGGGCACCGGAGTCGGTCTGTCAAGATTTCCATACATCCGCTGCGGACGCCGCATCGTGGGGCTTTACAACTTCCGGATTACTGAGAGATATTTTGTCCTGGCGCAAACCAGCCCGCCCACTTCCTTTCGTTATTATGATTCCGCTGGCATAGGTTGCTATGCCGAGGATATCCATTCTACCTATATAAGCGAGGGATTATCGCCCACAATCCACACACCGGCGCCATTCTACATCCCTTACCGCGCCCTCGGCTCCGCAAACGTGCGCAACCTGCTTGCCAGCGGCAAACAGATGGGGCAGTCCTTTCTCGGCAATTCCGCCTACCGCCTCCATCCCATAGAATGGGTGAGCGGAAGCGCCGCGGGGGTTGCCGCCGCTCTCATGGCGCGCGATGGCAAAGCAAATTATGCCCTTCTTGAAATCCCCGACCTTCGTGAATTGCAGAATAAAGTTAATCTCAACTCGCCAATCTCCTGGGCAGCCTATGATTCTGACCCAATCCCGCCCCAGAACGGCGACGTCATCGTGAACGACTTTAAACAGGTGACATCCGGGGAGCCTTTTCAGATTGAGATATATCACCTTGCCGTGCGGGCTAAAATCTATTTTGATGAACAGTATATCGGCGAAACAACTTACAAGGCAAATGGACGCCTCGTCTTCAATGCCGCATCATGTCCCGCAAAATCCTTCAATTTAATTGTGCTTTGCTATGACGGGGAGGGCAACCAGATTGATACACTGACCCTCTTTGTTGAACCCTTAATAATAATACCTGTGGACCCTGGAGTTGTGGATAATGATACTGCCGGCTTCAGCTTCACAGGGACATGGACCCTGAGCACCTCACAGCCGGATAGATATGGACCCAACTATCGCTTCTGCTGGGGATACTCACCGTCCGGCACCGCCACATGGGAATTGGACACGCCAGTGGCGGGCGATTATGAAGTCTCCGTCTTCTATTCAGTGCATACCAATCGCGCCACAGACGCACCTTACACCGTTTATTATTCCGGCGGACAAAAAACAATCCTCGTCAATCAGCAGGCAAATGGCGGCATGTGGAACTCACTGGGCATCTTCCATTTCGACGGAACGACCCCCGGTCTCGTGACACTTTCCAATGACATCTCTGATACCAGCAAATGCGTTATCGCCGACGCCGTCCGCGCCCTGCTGACGAGCCGCGTCACCGGCTGGATGTTATACGAATCCCCCTCAGGCAGAAAATGATGATGTGTATTTCTTCAGGATAGGATTCCCCAAACCTTTGGAGAAACAAAGAATTTATTTATGAGTCCAAGCGGGCGGCTTCGAATAGCCAGGCTATAGTCCGACAAGAATTCTCTGCCCCGTAGTAGTCTTCAATTCTTCTGAGTCTTATTCAGTATTAAGGTTTCGGCGGTCTGGGCTTCTTGGGTGGTCTGGGCGGGTTTTGTTGCCTTTCCATCTGTCGTCTTTCGGGAGGTCGTCCGGGTCTTTCGCTGGGGCGAAAACGCTCGCTGACCTTATCGTGCATGAGGTAGGGTCTGTCGGCGTCACTATCAAAGCGAACCCGCCTTCTGGGAACTATGTTGCGGGGAGGCCTGCGGTCGTGACGCCAACCGTCTTTTTCGTGCCAATAATAAAGAGACAGACCGGGGTCAAAGTAGATACTTTCGTCGGGATAATAGTAATATGCGTGGCGGGGACCCGGATGGCTTTCATCCACCCACACCACCGCCCCAGGCCCGCGGGCGGTGATCACGCAGGCAGTCATGCACATGAGCAACACCGCCAGTAGTAGAATCCATTGAAATAACCTCAATCCTTTGTCTTTCATTTTGTCCCTCACTCTCCCCGGTTCACCGGTTTTGCCAATATTAGTATCACCCTGTTTCATACCTTAATATATAAAGGTGCGTCAAGGTTAATCTCTCCATTTACTGACTCCGTTATGCACCATGAATCTATCTTCTGCATTCCCTTTTTGCCACAATCTCCCGATAGATTTCATAATTATATTTCATCATCTGACGGATGTTCAGGTGGTAGGGACAGCGCGTCTCGCACTCGCCACAGTCCTCGCACAACTCATAGGTCTTCAGGGATTTCTCGATGCCCGATTTCAACATCGGCTCCACGGGATACCGCTTTATTATGGATTCAAAGATGTTGAGCGTGACAATATCCACCCCGTGAGGACAGGGGGTGCAATAGCCGCACCGGCGGCAGAAGAGCGTCCCTGTCTCCTTGCGGATGCGCTCCATCTCTTGCAGGGCATCCTCGTCCGGCGGGGCGGATTTTTCGATAATCTCCACAACCTCGCGAATCTCCTCAGGCGTCTTGACGCCCACAAGCGGCACAATATCTTCCAGGGCAAGGAAAAATCTGAAGGCGAGGTCGGGATTGTCTATCTGTCCGCCACCCATAGGTTTCATCGCCAGCACCCCGACATTGTGTTCCCTCGCAACCGGCAGAACCACATCCACAGGCTCCCGCACAATGAAATTCACGGCAATCATGACCGTCTCAAAGACGCCGCACCTGATAACCGTATTGACCCACTCCACGCCATGCACGCTTGCGCCGATGTACCGAATCTTTCCCTGCTCGCGGAATTGATACAAGGTCTCGATAATCTCCAGAGATTTATCAAGCGTCTCCTGGCGGGAAATGTTATGAAACTGATAAAGGTCGATATAGTCCGTCCGGAGCGCCCTGAGGGATTGTTCCAGCGCTTCGGCGACGAATTCCCTGCTTTTGGGCTGTGCCTTCGTGGCGAGGATAATTTTCTCGCGGTCGAGCCGCGCCGTCTTGAGGGCGCGTCCAATCTTTTCCTCGCTGTCACTGTAAGCATTTGCCGTGTCTATAAAATTGATGCCGCAATCCAGAGCCGCAAGGACACATCTCTCCGCCTCCTCATAAGAGAGCGGGATAATAGGAATGCCCCCAAGTCCTATCTGCGTGACCTTCAGCCCGCTCTTTCCCAGAATACGATACTTCATAAAAATAAACTCCCCGACGATTTATCGAAAAAATATTACCAATGTTACATTGATGACATGTCACAAAAGAGCCCGGATAAACATACCCGGGCTCGGACGATTCAACTTGCCACGTAGCAGGCTGCATTTACTGAATCTTGAACTTGTCCGTTGTGTTCTGAGTGCGGATTATGTTGCCAATACTGATAGTCCCGTTGGTTGGGTCATAATTGGTATAGACGCCATCCTCTCCGAGCGGCGGCGAGCCTGCCCAATTCCCCGCCCTGTCCGGTCCCCAGGAATAGATAAGCTTACCTTACCTTTTGAAACATGGAATAAAAAGATTTTAGGGTGCTAACATATCGTCTCGCTCTTTGATCAGGCCCGTGTTATGATTGTAGGTGCGCCAAATATTGCCCGTGCTGACGGTTCCATTAGTCGGGTCATAATTGATATAGACCATTGTGGCAACATAGCCGGAATTGTTCCAGGCATCCTTGTCCGGGCCAACGCCATACATGCACCAGTCGCCCTCATACCGTTTGAGAGCATTCCATCTCGTGCTGGTGGGCATGGCGGTCAGATGTTCCTTCATATTATAATACACATACCTATAACCGCCGATGGTGAATCCCGGATGATAATCCAGGAAGGGGTCATTGGGCAGGGATGTTATATAAGGCTGCGGGGTTGTAAGATAGCTGGGCATACGGGAATGGAAATCCGCATCATAGACGCCCCATCTGTGGTTGCTTCCCCTATCGGCCATGGGTGGATAGCTATTATTATCCACCGAATAAGATTCAAGGGCCGTGACGCAGGAACGCATATCCGTTCTCCCGCGGGAGACTTTGGAGCGCACCTGTGCCTCAAGGAAGTTGGGAATGGCGATGGCTGCCAGGATGGCAATGATTGCCACAACGATTAAAAGCTCAATCAGGGTAAACCCTTTTTTGCGCATAATTTCACCTCCTTTTATCAGGAAGAAACTCCAAACTCAGATTAAATAATACTTCCTTATATATATGAAAAATTACGCCCCTATTGCAAGGAAAAACTATAAAACAGAAAGAGGAATGAGAGACGATTTAAAGCTTGACCCGTATCGCACCTTCACGGAATCAAGATGTTTGTGTCATTTGCGAATGTCATATGCCGGAAGTGGAACGGCGCCCTGAACCGCCTGAGCCGCAGGCTACTTCTTAGCCGGGTGCCCGGTCTTCCCCGCGAGGTGCAGATTGTCCCAACAAACGCCTGTAATCTATTCTGCCGCGCCTGCCCCAAGACCCATCACCCTACTGACAACCGTCATCTCTCCCCGGAGGTGTATGAGCGTGTTAAGCGGGAACTCTTCCCTGCGGCGCGCATTTTGAACCTGCCGGGACTTGGCGAGCCGCTCCTTGCGCCCCTTTTCAGACAGATGGTGAAAGATGCGAGGGCGTTCGGGCTGAAGATAAAATTCGCAACGAACGCCATGAGGCTCGATGAGGACATCATGAGGGAGATTGTCATGGCGGGTGCGGATGCAACGGTTTCCTTAGATGGCGCTCGCGCTGAGACGCATGAGTATTTCCGAACCGGCTCGGAATTTTCCGTTGTTATCGATGCCCTCTCAAAATTCCATGCGCTTCAGAAAAAAATCCGGAACCCTGATTTTCATATCTCCATTAACACGGTTGTCACAAAGAGGAATGTGGAGGAGATTGAGGATATCATTGAGGTGTCAGCGAAATATGGCGTCTCCCGCAGATGATAGAGGCGCTCATCCCGACCGGTGTGGATTTCATATATGTCAACACGATGGAAGGTCTGCCGGTTGAAAAGAAGATGACGGGGGCGCAG
>JAPLSR010000098.1 GCA_026398545.1 Candidatus Sumerlaeota bacterium
GGTTGAAATACATTCATCCAGCCTGAGTGATTTTTTTATCCCATCTTCATGACATGTTCGCAATCAAAATCATGAGCAGTTTGCACAATTTTCGCATTTACATTGTTTGTCTGTGATGATATTTCCCTCCTCACTTTCAGGATGAGGAGATTTATGGAGTTTCGTGAAAAGATTGTTGGTTTCTTTGGCCTCAAACGGAGCATCGTTGGTATTTTGTCCGTTGTGATTCTTGTTGAGATGGGCGAGAGGATGGCGGAGCGCTTCCTCCCGATTTACATCATGGCGCTGGGCGGCACGGCAATCGCGATTGGGGGTTTAAACGCCTTAGACAACCTCCTCTCAGCCCTCTATTCCTTCCCCGGCGGATATCTATCCGACAGGTTCGGCACCCGACGTGCGCTCCTCATCTTCAACGCCATGGCAATCACGGGGTTCCTCATCGTTGTGATATTCCCTTACTGGCAGGCAGTGATTTTGGGTTCCTTCCTGTTCATCTCATGGTCGGCGATTTCGCTTCCTGCAACGATGAGCCTTGTTTCGCGCGCCCTTCCAAAGAACAAGCGCACAATGGGGGTTTCTCTCCATTCACTTGTGCGGCGCATACCCATGGCGCTGGGACCCGTAATCGGCGGGCTATTCATCTATTACTGGGGCGAGCGGCAGGGCGTGCGATATGCCTTCATCGGCGCCATTTTCATGACGGTTGTCGCCATATTTCTTCAGCAGAACTTGATTGAGGATAAACCCACGGACAGGACTATCGATGTGGAAAAAAACCCATTCAAAGTCATGCGGGAGATGAGCCCTTCGCTCCGCAACCTGCTTATCTCCGACATCCTGATACGCTTCTGCGAACAGATACCCTACGCCTTTGTGGTGGTCTGGGCAATGAAGGTGATTGTGCATCCTGTCACCGCTCCACAGTTCGGGCTTCTCTCCGCCATGGAGATGGCAACCGCCATGCTCATTTACATCCCCGTGGCATATTTTGCGGACAGGGCTGGCAAGAAGCCCTTTGTGGCGATGACGTTTGTCTTCTTCACTTTGTTCCCGCTTTCCCTGTATTTCTGCCGTTCCTTCTTGACGCTTGTCTTTGCCTTTATTCTGCGGGGACTGAAGGAATTCGGCGAGCCCACCCGGAAGGCGCTCATCATGGACCTCGCCCCGGAAAATCGCAAAGCCGCCAGGTTTGGATTATATTATCTCATGCGCGATGTGATTGTTTCCCTTGCGGCATTTGGCGGGGCATTTCTCTGGAACATCTCGCCGCGCGTCAACCTCTTCGCCGCCTGCGCATTTGGTGTGATAGGCACCGTCTGGTTCATCCTCTGCGGCGAGGCGCTTCCCGCTCCCTCCACAACTCACAACCCCTGACACTGCCTGATAATTCGTAATTAAATTTTTACCCAAGAAAAATTTTGGTTCCCTACGTGTCCCGAAGTGTCCCCACGGGAATTGACTCAACAGATGTTTTTTTGTGTATTACGCTACATCAGTTTTAGCGGAGTCACCTGAAGGCTCCTCAAATGCTGAGCAAGATTCCCGAAGGGGCGGTGTCAAGTATGAGCGCAAAATCTCCAAAACCGATGATTGAAGAGATTATCCGCCAGGACCCCCTTGAGCTTCAATATTACTCCTGGTATGATACCCCTGCGCAACTCCTGCGCTCCGAAGGGGCATCTTCGCGCTACTTTCGCGATATCTATGACCTCTACCGTGACATGGAGGATAAGGATGCCCAGCTCTTCGCCGTTCTCCAGACCCGCAAAAACGGCGTCCTTGCCCGACCGCGCAAAATCGTTGCCGCATCGGATTCCCCGCTTGACCGCATCGTCGCCGATTTTGTCCAGCAGACCCTCGATGACGTTGAGGATTTCGATGGAGCCCTGCTCGCCCTCCTCGATGCAGTTGGAAAGGGATTTGCCGTGCTTGAGATTCTGTGGAAGGTGCAGAACGGCAAAATCGGAATCCGCGCGCTTAAAGGATGTTCACAGAAAAGATTCATTATCGGCGCAGATAGAGACCTCCGGCTCGTGCCTTCTCCTTTTTCAACACTTACGCGACGGGATGGGGATGCCACCGCCTCTCCCCTCTTTCGCAATTTCCCCTCCTCCTCACCTTTTCTCCCCGACGCCCGCCCGGGTTCACCCGTCCCGCCGCGCAAGTTTCTCCACCTTACATTCTGTCCCTCGCCGGAGTCGCCATGCGGACGCGGCCTCCTTGTGAGAGCATACTGGTATTACTGGTTCAAGAAGAACAATCTGAAATTCTGGGTTCTGTTCAATGAGAAGTTCGGGGCGCCCACCGTCATTGGCAAATACCGCATCGGGGCAAGCGAGGAGGAGCGCAAGCGCCTCCATGAAGTTGTGGAGAATCTCCAGAACGATACCGGCGTCACCATCCCGGAAAATGTCATGCTCGAATTCCTCGAAGCCAAAAGAAGCGGGACTATCAACACTTACCGCGACCTCGCTGACTGGTGCAATGATGAGATTTCCAAACTCGTCCTCGGCGCAACCCTCACAACCAGCGAGGGGCGCCGCAGCGGAAGTCTCGCACTCGGGCAGGTCCATGAGCGCGTTCGGAGCGAGTATATCGAGGCAGACAGCCGCGCACTCATGGGCGTCATCAATGGACAGCTCATTCGCTGGCTGGTGGACTTCAATTTTGGAGAGGATGCACCGGCGCCGCGATTGGTGATTGACACCGCTGATGACCAGAATGAGGAGGCGCAGCTCCGCGTGGACCAGGACCTCGTAAAGCTTGGTGTTCCCCTTCCGCTCTCCTATTTCTATGAGCGATATAAACGCCCGGCGCCAAAACCCGCCGACCACGCCATCCGCTATGATGATAACAACCTTTACCAGTATCACATCCAGTTTGGCGTGCTCACCATCAATGAGGTGCGCCAATCTCTCGGACTGCCCCCCGTCCAGTGGGGCGACCGCCCCCCTTCCCCCATCCCCTCCACCCGCGGTCAAAAGGGAGGAGCCATCGCTGTCCCGCTTGAGGAAACGCCGGAGGAGAGACTCGGGCAGACTAAACTGGAAACCGCAAAGGAAAAATAAACTCACTGATTGTTATTACAGTAAAATTGAACTGTTTGGTTATCCATTCTGCAGGAAAGGAGTGAGAAACATGTTAGAAATGGAACTGGAGGTCTTTCGCGCAGGGAATTATGGCGAGAAAGGGGCTTACACGGAGACCGACCTCGACACCATCGCAAGGGATTATGCCGCGACGCTCCATGAAGCACCCGTCACAATAGACCACGCCCGGAGCGGTCCCGCATTTGGATGGGTCAAAGGTTTAAGGCGGAACGGTGACCGCCTCATAGCCATGCTGAAGGACCTGAGAGGTGACTTTGTCACCTGGCTCAAGAGCGGAGCCTTCAAAAAACGCAGTATTGAACTCTACCGGAAATTTTCAGCCACCGGCAGACCCTATCTGCGCGCCGTCACATTCCTCGGCGCATCTCCCCCGGAGGTGAAGGGACTTACAGACCCTGTCTTCACCGACACAGGCGAGTTTGTTACCCTTGAATTCATGGACGATGACCGCTCACCGGATGTGCCGGTCAATATGGCTGAACTTTTGCGGGAGCGCGATGACTTGAGGCTTGAGGTGCAACGGCTCCGTTGTGAGATGCGCCGCACTGAATATACAGCATTCTGCGAGCGCCTCAAGCGTGAGGGTCGCCTCCTTCCCGCCTGGGAGAAAAAGGGACTCATGGACTTTCTCTTAAGCCTTGAGCCTGAGAAGGCTGTTTCCTTCGGCGAGGCGACGGGGGAGATAACGCCTCTTGCCTGGTTCTGCCAGTTCATGGAGAACCTGCCGCCTCTTGTCCGCCTTGATGAAGTGGCAGGATGCCTCCCCGCCCATGAGGCACTTGAGGAAACCCTCCCGCGTCCATGCGACAGTGTGCCCGTCTCGCCCGTTTCTGTTGAAACGCATCGGCGCGTTTTTGCCTTCCGCGAGCAGAATCCGGGAATCTCCTATACGGAGGCGCTCGCGCGCATCTCTAGGACGCCGGAAAAGTGAAAGTTCGTCATTTACGCATGGGATGCCTATCTTGCACTGGAGTGATTGCATGGGGGCATTTTGCCGCCTCATGACGGGCTCCCATAGCCTGAATAAGAAAATGAAGAAAGGAGGAATCTCTAATGGCAATGTATGTACTGGACAAGGCTTACAAGGTTGCTACCTCTGGCGGTGTTGGCGCCAACCGGGTGGTTGTGCAGGGAGCCGCGGATGGTGAATGCGACCTCCCCGCCGGCGCCAATGTGTTCGGTGTGCTGGGGGTGACAGTCCATAGCGCAAACCTGGGGCAGTCCGTGGCGGTCAGGAAACTCGGCATCGCCTCCATTGTGGCGGCAGGCGCCATCGCTACCGGCTCGGAGGTCTGCGCGGCGGACACCCAGGGACGCATCAAGTCAGCCGCAAAGGCATCGGCAGTCACGGGTGTTGTGGGAAACAACAACGCCCTCCGCTGGACCGCCCTCAAGGCTGGCAGCGGCGGAAACAATATTATCGTGGATATTGTGGTCTCCGGCAATAACACCCCATTCTCCGTGGCAGTCAGCGGAAACAAGGTCACCATCAACTCCGCAACGGATGGGAGTGGAAATGCCACAACCACCGCCGCACAGGTGAAGGCTGGTGTTGCCGCAAATGCCAATGCCTCAAAACTAATCGCAGGCGCAAATGAGGGCGCCAGCAGTGGCAGCGGCGTCGTTGCCGATGAAACCGTTACACTGTCCGGCGGCGAACTGGGCAATGGCATTCTTGGCGTCTCCGAACAGTCCGCCTCCGCCGCAAATGACATCATTGATGTCTTCCTCACGCTGTAAACCAGACAGCACCTCTCAAATGACTTGAGCAGTTTGTTTCAACCCATGACGGCTGAAAAGAAAAATCCGGACGGCGCTTTAGCCGCCCGAAAAAGAAAGGAGTGAAAAACCATGCCTGAAGTGACACAGGTGCACATTGACGTCGCTCTCACAAACGTCAGTGTTGCCTATCGGAACCCATCGTTTATCTCGGATATTGTGGCGCCGCCGGTGCCGGTCATCAAACAATCGGACAAGTATTACGTTTACGACCCCGAGCGGGAGCGCTTCCGCGCCACCAGTGACAAGCGCGCCCCGGGCGCAAGAACAAATGAGGTGGACTTCTCCCTCTCCACGGACAGCTACTTCTGTGATGACCACGCCCTCTCCTCCATCATTCCCGATGAGGAGCGCGCCAATGCCGACCCCGTTGTTCAGCCCTCCATCGACCGCACGGAATTCCTGACGGACAAGATTGACCTTAATAAGGAGATTGCCCTCGCCGACCGCATCGTCAGCGGGAGCGACATCCCCGGCGAAACGCTCTCCGGCAACGACCAGTGGAGTGATTATGAGCACAGCGACCCCGTTACGGCAATTGAGGCGAAAAAGGCGACCATCCAGGCGGCTATCCAAGAACTGCCGAACACACTTGTCCTGCCCTACGAGGTTTTCCAGAAAGTGCGGCTCCA
>JAPLSR010000465.1 GCA_026398545.1 Candidatus Sumerlaeota bacterium
GGCATAGACGGTTGAGCCGGAAACAGCGAGGGCAAGGACCGGGTAGTCCGCGTTTGGGTTCCAGTCGGTGGCGGCGCCTGTGGCGGCGTTAAGGGCGGCGATACCGTTGCGCGTCTGCCCGCCGATGCTGGTGAAATATCCCCCGGCATAGACGGTTGAGCCGGAGACGGCGAGGGCATTGACCGTGGGGTAATCTCCACCTGTGGCGTTGGGGTCCCAGGTCAGGTCAACCGAGCCGTTTGCAAGAATGTGGGCGACGTTGTTTCGGATAATGCCCCCGACCTTGTCGAAATCGCCCCCGATATACCACCCACCCAAGCCATCGGGAACGCAGGAGGAGATAGTCCCGTTCACCTTTGGAAAGCCCAAGGCTGGGGCGCCGGTCGTGACGTCAAGAGGGACGCCGCCTCCGGTTACCGGACCAACATGGGTGAATTCCCCACCGATATAGACTTTATCCGGCGTTCGGACGATGGCGTTGACGGGGCCATTGGTCACCCATGTCTCTTCGCGGGGCACCGAGCTCTGGGCGCGCGCCCCCGGAACATTCAACGCCGCCAGCGCCATAACGGCTATCACCAAAACCAGCGTAACCGACCACGGTTTTGATTTCATGTTATGACTCCTTTAAAACTTATATTTCTTTTAAACTTACGATAACAAAAAAATCAAGAGCAAAATTTCAATTTTAACAAACTCAAAACCCATAGATGATTTCACGCAGAGCACGCAGTCGCTTACGCTCCATAGCTTCAGCGACGGAGCGAGCACGCTGAGATTATGGGAGTTATTAATTATTGTCTCTGCGCCCTCTGCGTTCTCTGCGAGAGATATTCTTATCTTTCACTTTGATATGTTGAGATGTAGTGTATATGTGTCGAGCGCCTTATTTGCCCCCTCCCAGGGGCGGAAATATTTCAGGACAAGGCGGCTCGCCATGAATCCACCGCTGGAAATCCCCGCCACATAGACCCGCCCTGCATCCAGCCTCGCCCAGTCATTTTTCTTCACCCAGTTTAGAAGGTCGCGGAAAAATAGAAGGTCCTCCGACCTCTCCACAATGCGATGCATGCAATCCCACTGCCTGACACCCGAGCGGGGGGTTTCGCCGGAATCGGGGGCAAGGATGGCATAGTCTGCGCGGAGCGCCTCCTGCGGAAAAGTCTTCTGCCCGCCCATGGAGAGTGGTCCCTCCCCGAACCATGCCCGCAGTCTCCTGTGAGTTAGAATTGAATTGTATCATCGCCATCAAGGCGACAATCATAAAACCCAAAACACACGATTTATATCTCATTAAAACTCCTTTCTCCTCGCACTCCATCAGGCTTTAAACTTTTAAACCACATAATTCTCAACCGCAATGTTTTTTGCAGCGGGCTATTTGTTTTACTTGATGTCCATCACACCCTATGAATATATATACATTAATAAGAAATTCGTTATGAAAGGTGAAAAAATGGCGATTGTCAAACCATTCAAGGCGCTCAGACCTGTGCCGGAAAAGGCAGCCTCCATTGCCTCGCCTCCCTATGATGTGGTGGACACGGAAGAGGCGAGGGAGATGGCAAAGGACAATCCCCATTCCTTTCTCCATGTGGTCAGGAGCGAGATTGACCTCCCGCCCGGCACCGACCCTTACAGCCCCATAGTCTATCAGAAGGCTGCCGAAAACCTGAACCGCCTTATCAATGATGGAGCGCTCTTCCGCGATGAAACACCAGCATATTACATCTATTCGCAACGCATGGGAGGGCATTTCCAGACGGGCATTGTCGCCTGCTGTGCCGTGGATGATTATGACTCCGGCATTATCCGAAAACATGAACTGACAAGGAAGGAGAAGGAGGATGACCGCCTACGGCACATCCTCACCACCTCCGCCCAAACCGGACCCGTTTTCCTGATGTATAAGGATGTCACCAATTTAGACATACTCATGGAAGAATCGTGCGACAGAGAGCCCGTCCTCTATTCCTTTACGGCACCGGACGGCGTGGAACATATGGCACGACGTATCAGCGACCCGAAATGTATTGAAAATATCACAAAAGAATTCACCAGAGTGCCGAACCTGTATATCGCAGACGGTCATCACCGAACCGCCGCCTTCTCCCGCGCCTGCGCCGAAAGGAGAAAAAACAATCCCTCCCATACCGGTCGCGAGGAGTATAACTATTTCATGGCAGTTCTGTTCCCCGCCGGCACACTCAAGATTCTACCTTATAACCGCATTGTGAAGGACCTTGCCGGGCTCACCAGAAATGACTTCATCGCCCGAATCAAACAGCAATTCAAGGTCAGCGAAACCGCCAATCCAGTCCCTGCCATGAAGGGACACTTTGGAATGTATCTTGATGGAAAGTGGTATCTCCTTTTTGAAAAACCGTGGGGGCACAAATCGGATGACCCGGTCGCAAAGTTAGATTGCCAGATTCTACAGGATTATCTCCTCGGTCCCATCCTCGGCATAAAAGACCCCTGCACGGATAATCGCATCGGATTTGTCGGCGGGATTCACGGACACCCAAAACTCAAAAATATGGTGGATAATGGCGAGGCGACGGTCGCCTTCCTCCTGCACCCCATCACCGCGGAAGATTTAATGAGCGTCTCGGATTCGGGTAAAACCATGCCCCCCAAATCAACATGGTTTGAACCGAAACTGAAAAGCGGATTGTTTATTCACCAGATATAAAGCATTTATCCTTTGTCCGCCTTAGGCGGATTTTCATTTATCCGCCTGAGAGGCAAATCAATCATTTATAGCAATTAATGAAGAATTTGCTTGACCCGGAATTGTTTCGATTTCATTCTCATTAGAAATGAAGGATAGAAGGGGCGTTGTACAACACCATGTCTCATAATTTATGGTTGAAATTCCTAAAACTCACAGGAAAATCACATTAAAAACAGGGGAATTTAACAATAATAAAAAAATAGAAAAAGTGAAAAATATTTCTTGCATTCAAAAACAGGATTGGATATTGTTTCTTTATATTAAATGTGACTCGTATTTGAAGTCCAGTAAGTTAATATCACTGGGAAAGTAAAAAAAATAGTTGACAATGCAAGTATCCATATAATAAGGAATAAAACACGTAAATGAAATATCCAAAGCATATAAATGAAAGGAGAATTGGAATGATGATTCAAAAAGGTAATTGCATGAGACTCCTGAGTGTGCTCCTCATGCTATTGGCCACAACGACATTTGCTCAGGTGATAAGCCTGTCCAACCCTATGGCTGCCCCGGGCTCAACGGTAAATATTGACCTCAGCGGTCCAGGGGGTAATACTGCGGGTATAAACTTTGCCATAAAATATGACCCAGCTGTCCTGAGTAATCCCCAGATGAGTGTCGGAGCTTTGACACTGGGATGTAAATCGGATTATAATGATGTAAAGATTAACAATGTACTCACGGGTGAACTTCGCGGGATTATCTACAATGACCCTGTGCAAAGCTTTTTAGCTGGCCCAGGTGTGATTGCCACGATATCCTTCAAGGTTGCCGCCAGTGCCCCATCATGCACACCCACCAATCTACAGCTACTCACGAGCACCAGTGAACAGTTCGGCATCTCAAATACAGCCGGGGTAAGCACCACCGGTAATTACACAACTCTGGACGGCAGTGTGAACGTTACCCTATCGGGAGACTTCGATAATAATGGCACCGTCGATGATGATGATTTCGCCTTGCTCGCCTTCAACTATGGAATACTTTATAATGATGATGACTTTGCTAATCTGGCCTTTAACTATGGTATGAATTGCCCGTAATGACGGTAATTTTTCTATTCAGAATTAAACAAATTTATAAAAGGAGTTTCAAGTATGAGCAAAACACAATTGAAAGCATTGGGGCTTGTTATCTTGTTCATGCTAATCCTGACGCCCATGATCCTGCCATATTCAGGGGTACTCAAGTTTGATCCATCCAGTAAAACGTATTTGGCGGGAAACAAGTTTGATATTCAGGCCAAACTGGATACAGGACCTGATAAGGTCGTTACGGTGAAGCTGACCATTGGTTTTGACCCCACTATAATGAAACCCGTTGTAGGAACCCTGGTTTACAATCCCGTATTCACGCTGGT
The DNA here is from genome assembly GCA_026398545.1 of Candidatus Sumerlaeota bacterium. Classification (GTDB taxonomy): domain Bacteria; phylum Sumerlaeota; class Sumerlaeia; order MWCT01; family MWCT01; genus JAPLSR01. The sequence goes on from JAPLSR010000465.1 coordinate 4,101, forward strand.
ACTTAATGGCGGAACAATTGATAATGTCAAAAATGTGGTAACCTTCAATCTTGGTGTTCAAGGCGCCATCAATGCGGTGAGCGGCAGCGATGTTTATATTGCCAAAGTCCAGTTTGAAGCTGTTAAAGACGGAACAACAGCCCTGACCTGGGATAAAGTCAACTCATCCGCTAAATGGGTCGTCAGCGGCACTCCCGTCAATATTGTGACTACTTATAATGATGGCAGTTATACTTTCCATCTGGCTGGATGGAAGCTCACAGGCAAGGTGAATGGTTTTGACCTCCCCATTGAGAGTGTCGCCAATGGTGCCCTGAGTCTCCAATCCCTAAGTTCTAACACATTCGGTTTCTGGTATCTTGATGATGCGGTTGTTGAACCAACTTCCAACACCCTGTACAGGGCGCGTTACGCCATCAAAAGCGACCAGACAGACTTCAGCAAAGCCCCCACATTCCGCATCCGATACAATGCCGCAAACTTCATGCAGGGTGACTTTGTTCAGGTCAACAGCAATGACACCGGCGATGCTTCACCGGGAACCACCGAAAAGATATATGACCTTTATTTCAGTCCCCAGTATGATGCGCTCGCACCGGGGGTCAACGGCACCCTCTCATTTGACATGATTAACATTCAAAATCCGACTGATGCCACGAACGCCACGCTCTTCGTCGATTATCTCCAGCTGGATAAGAAGGCGATTGCCGACCTCGGAACCCCGACCGTTGTCAACAGTGGGTCCTATACTTTCACCGCAGGTCAAGGAACCTGGAGTGACAGTGCCACCCTCGGCACCTTCACTGCGCCAAGTTACAACTGGGACAATACGGAACTCGCCCTCACCCTTGAATCAACCGACACCAACACCTTCGGATACTGGCAGAACAAACAGGATGACGTCGCCATTGACCACAACGTCCTTTATCAGCTTCGTGTGAAGGCGGCTTCTGCTGCCGGGGGCCAGCCTACAATGCGTGCCCGCATGTATGACCACCCAACTAACCATGTGAACTCTTCCTTCCAGACACCGGTCTGGAAGACATATGAGAAGCCGCCATCTCCCCCGACTATGGCAATATCGCAACTCACCTACCACGATTATTTTGCTTATTTCCACAACAAGGAAGGCGTCGGACCTTATCTCGGCATTGCCATTGACATGATCAATCTTGATACGACTGCACCTGCAGATGCCACGATTGCCATAAGAGAGGTGGAACTCTCCACATTTGTCATCCCGACTTTTTAATGAGTTGGGTGCTTGATTTAGTGCAGGACATTCGGGCGGGAGGCGATTCAAGGACCCTCCCGCCTGATTTTTTTTAATAATTCCGTAATGAAAACGATTCAGGAAAATAAAATATATAACATGGATTGTCTTCAGGGATTGCCTCTGATTAAGGATGAATCCGTAGACCTTGTCATAACGGACCCC
>JAPLSR010000103.1 GCA_026398545.1 Candidatus Sumerlaeota bacterium
TTCTTCCGAGTTTTTATTCTCCGCAGCAAGCATGGATTCAAGTTTTTCCTTCAGGGTCACGTGAGGCGCTTCAGACTTCTTGGCGGCGGCAGAGGCGGGATGCGTTCTAATATTTTCCTTCTTCTCCCCAGCGTGAGATTGGGGTTTTTCCGCCACATGATGAATGTCCTCTTTAAAACCGGTGGCAATGATTGTCACCTTGACCTCATCCGTGAGTTTCGGGTCATAGACCACCCCAAGGGTGATATTGCAATTGGGGTCAGCCGCTTCATATACTGCCATGGTGCACTGGTTGATTTCATCCAATTTCAGATTTTCCCCGCCGGTGACACACATGAGAATATTCGTGGCGCCATCAATCACACTTTTATCGATAAGGGGATTTGAGCACGCCTTCTTGACTGCCTCGATAGCGCGCTGCTCACCCTTGCCGACTCCAACGCCCATAATGGCGCCGCCGGTTCCTGTCATGATTGCCTTGATATCCCCGAAGTCCACATTGATGATGCCCGGAATGGTGATGAGTTCATAAATGCTTCGCACCCCCTGCGCAAGGACATCGTTCGCCATGGAGAAGGCTTCTGTAAGGGTTGACTTGTTGCCCACGACTTCAAGGAGGCGCTCATTAGAGATGACCACAAGTGTGTCGCAGCATTCCTTCAACCTGTCAATGCCCAGGTCAGCCCTTTTGCTTCTCTGGGGACCTTCAAAACGAAAGGGGCGTGTGATGAAGGCGATGGTGAGAATTCCCATCTCGCGGGCAATCTCCGCCACGACAGGTGCGGCGCCCGTGCCTGTACCGCCGCCAAAACCCGCCGCGATAAAAACCATATCCGCCCCGCTGACCATCTCGGCAATGGTATCCTTTGCGGCGAGGGCGGATTTCTCGCCAATGATTGGGTCGGCACCCGCACCCCGCCCACCTGTGATATCCTTGCCAATCTGGAGCTTACTCGGACATTTAGAGCGCCCCAGCGCCTGAATGTCCGTGTTCATGACATAAAACTCAATATTGTCCAGTTCCTTGCCAATCATGTTATCAACGGCGTTACTACCGCCGCCGCCGATACCGATAACCTTAATGCGGGGCTCCATCCTCGCACCCTCATGTTCCACAAACTCAAACTCAGCCATGATGCTCATACCTCCTTCTCCAGCAGGTTTTATTTAAAAAAACTTAAAAGTCTGAGCAGATTCTTCTGAATCCAGTCATACAACCCGTTTCCGTTAGGGGGCTGGTTCAGCGCATCTGTGAATCCATGCCGCATCAACCCAATGCCGGTGGCGTATATAGGACTGGAGACCACACTGGTCATGCCTTTAAGCCCGTGCGGAATGCCAACACGACACGGGCACTCAAACACCTTTTCCCCCAGCTCCGCAATCCCCTCAATGAGGGCGGAGCCTCCCGTAATCACAACGCCGGCATAGAATTTGTCATGCACGGAGGTTGCATTGATTCTTTCACGAACCAAGTGGAATATCTCTTCCAGTCGCGCATCAATGATATCCGCCAGCTCCTGCCGCTTGACCGTCTCTTTTTTATCATTCACCACCTTCGTGACTGTGAAAATCTCTTCCGGTCTGGCGAGTGAAGCCATGGCGCAACCGTATTTCTTTTTCACATTCTCCGCATCAAAGAGACTTATTTTCAGAATATAGGCGATATCATTTGTGATATTGTCCCCGCCGAGCGGAATGACGCCCGAATAGCGGATGTGCCCCCGGCTGAATATGGCGATGTCCGTCGTCCCGCCGCCGAGGTCGATTAACAAGACACCCAGCTCCTTTTCCTCCTCATGGAGAATTGCCTCCGAGGAGGCTATGGATTCAAGGAGGATGCCGTTGGTATTATATCCCGCCTGTTTCACGCACCGCATGAGGTTTTGGACGGAGGTCACGGCTGCCGTCACTATATGCACATTGACTTCCAGTTTTGTCGTCACCTGACCTTTGGGATTTTTGACCGAACCGCTGTCTGTAACATATTCCTGGGGAATAGAGTGGAGGATTTCCCGGTCAACGGGCATTGCAAGCGCCTTCGCGCGACTATTGACACGGACAATGTCTGAGCGGGTGACGCCGCGGCTGGGATTGACAATCTCCACAGAGGCGCGGGAATTATGGCACTGTATATGCCCCCCAGCGATACCCACGACCAGGTCATGCATCTCAACACCGGCTATGTTTGACGCCTTCTGGACCGCCTTCTGGATGGATTCCACAGTCTGGTCTATGTCTATGACGATGCCCTTTTTCAAACCGAGACTCGGCGTGGAACCAACCCCCAGGACGCTCAATGAGCCGTCATCATCCTGCTGGCCTATAATGGCGCAGACCTTTGTTGTTCCCACATCCAGACCCATCACATATTTCGTATTTTTCCGTTTACGCCCGGTCATTTCACGCCAACTCCGAATGTTATTTGGCAGCGGCGGGTTTCTCGCCCCGCAACGCATAAACTATCTGTTTTTGAAACCTCAAATCAACATACTGGAATTTCCTGAATTCCTTTAGAGAAGGAGAATGCTGGTTCAAAAACGCCTCCAGTTCGGGAAGGCGTTCCAGAACCTCATGTCGCCCGAAGCGGATTTCTGTGCCACCCTTGAAGATTGCCGTTATCTCCCCGCGGTCATTCAGGTTCAGTTCCGAGAGCTGCTCATAAAGCCCTTCGCACTGTTTTGCCATTGCTGACTGCAGGTCAATTGCCTTGAAAAAGACCGGTGACTTGATAACCCCCCCAACCCTGACCTCTTCTGAAGGGATACCTGTCATGACCGGGAATTTACATTCCTTCCTCTTCTCCGGCGCGAGACTTTCTATAATGACACCTTCCGAATCCGCAATATAGAGACCGTATCCAAGGATAAGAATAATGGGTTTTCTCGGCTGGGCGAGGATGCGAAGGGTGTTTGGATATTCTTTGTAAACCTCCACTATCCGTATCTTCGGCATATTCATGAGATTGCGGCGGATACGAGATGTATTCAACCGGAAAAGATTGTAGGAACGCTTCTCCAATTTATCCAGCTCTGCAAACTTGAGGGCTTCTGTTTTAACCTCGGGCGACACTCCAAGCATCTCTACCCTTGTCACCCTGAAATAGGGCGATACAAAAAGGAAATAGTGGAGGCGGTATCCCAGAAGAATGGCGAGGATGGAGACGACAAGAAGTAGTATTATCTTCACAAAAACACGCAGGAGGCGCAGCACCCTGACGCGAAATCTTTCAGGGAGAGACTTTAGTGAAAGTGTTCTTTTCTTCACGTCAAGCATGGGAGAAATCCCCCAAAAGAACCACAAACTTTCTGATATCGCAAAGAATCATACCCGCACTCTCCATACCAATCAGAAACCCTCACCGATGATTTTCACCTCCGGTTCCAATAGAACGCGGAACTTTTTATGCACTTTATCCCTCATCTCTGTGATGAGAGAAATGACATCAGAAGCAGAGGCGTTTCCATTGTTGATTATCCAGTTGGCGTGCCGGGTGGAAACGGATGCCCCCCCG
>JAPLSR010000137.1 GCA_026398545.1 Candidatus Sumerlaeota bacterium
CAGGACATCACTCTGAAATATTTTGGCGCGGTCGGAATATCCGCATCTTTTCAGGTTTTCCCTGATGATACGGATACAGGCGGGATTTTTCTCAATAAAGACTGCCCGTATAGCCCCGCGGCTCAAGGCTTCAATCCCCACTGCCCCGTTGCCGGCGAAACAATCGTAAAAACATGCGCCCGGCAGGCGACCGGATAATATTTCAAATAAAGATGCCTTCACCCGCGCCGTCAGGGGGCGCGTCCCCGCGCCATGACGCGTTGTCAGAACCAGCCCCTTTTTCTCTCCGCCAAGGATTCGCACTTAAGACGCACACAATGATTCAGAGTTTAAGAGTTTAAAAGTTTCAGGGTTTACGGAAAGAGTAAAGAATATTATCACTGCCGCAACCGCTCGCCGTCCACCCCTCCCCTTACCTTACTGATAAATCTCCTTTTTCAGAACGCCAATACAGCGCAGATTGCGATATTTTTCATTATAGTCCAACCCATAACCCACTACAAAAACATCGGGGATTTTGAATCCGATATATTTTATGGAGACCTCATGATGCCGTTTTTTCTTCTCCTTCCATAAAAGGGCGCAGATTTCCACACTGCGCGGCGAGTGAACCTCCAGAAGGTCTTTCACCACCTTCAATGTAGCCCCCGTATCATAGATATCCTCAACTAAAAGGACATACTTATTCTTCAACAGGACAGTGACATCCTTGGTAATGGTAACCTGCCCGGAGGAGGACATCTGCGAGCCGTAACTGGAGGCGCCCACCATGTCATAGGAGTGAGGGATAGATATCTCCCTTGTAAGGTCGGCGAGGAATATGACCCCTCCTTTCAGTATGCTGACGAGCACAAGCTCCTTTTCGGCATAGTCGCGTTCAATCTCACGCGCCATCTCGGCAATGCGCTTCCGAATCTGCTCCTCAGTCAGGATTACATACTCAAGGTCATCCTGCAAAGATGATTTGTCAGAACTATGGCGCATCTGCGATGCTCCTTTGGCGCACCTGCGGTGCTCCTTCGTCAGAACTACGGCGCATCTGCGACATATTATCCCATCAGCGTTTGATAAAATTGCCCATGGGGGTATGGCTCTGCCGGCTGACGAGTTTTTCATCGCTGAATTTGAAAATCAGCCCGATGCTGTAATAATGCCAGATTTCCTCAATGGGTCCATCAGGGACAGAGACCTGTTTAATATCCTCCGGGTCGCCATAGTTGCAGATAGTTTGCACCTTGTCCGTGAGTGGAATTTCACGGTAGGCGTCATCGCTATCAAAAACAAACTCCCGGTCTTTGTCCAGATAGACCCATGAGTGTTTGAGGGCATATATGGAATCGGAGTTTCTAAGGGCGCCGTCCACCTCAAGGAAGCGGTGGGGGCGACCATCCCTTGACCACCAGATACGGATGAAGTCCGGCCTGCCATGCATTTCATAAACTGTCTGTTTAGATTTGACAATATGTTTCATATCAGGGAAAGTCTTGGCAGGGCGGGCAACATTAACGGAGAAGTTCAGGTCAAGGACGAGATTTTTCTCCTTGCCGCAGGAGAGCGGCAAGAGCGATACAATGATAAGAAGAAGATATGTGAATGCGCTTCTCATGAGTCTTTCTCATTATGAGTCCATCGTTTGAAACGGTGGGAGACAGGCATATGGGCTGCTTCCTGGGCGATGCCCAAGAATGCCTCAGGAGACGTTTGGGGAAAGAAAGGGGTGAAAAACTATTCCAGGATTTCGGAGATTTTTTTCACGAGTTCTTCGTGCTCCTGCTTTGTCTTTCTTATGGCGGCGACCTCCAGTTCAAGCTCGCCAACTTTGTCCTGGAGTTCCTGCATCTGGATTTGCTGCTCTCGGATGACCTCGTTTTTCTCCTCAATCTTTTCCTTAATCATGGCAATGAGTTGCTCATTAGTTATGGACTCATTCTTCTTCTCAGGGGCATTTGCCTTCTGTTCAGGTGCCATGTTCATACTCCTTTTCTTTTTTCTTGAACTCATCAGCGCCCAATCCTGCTGTCGACCAAGGCAAACGATGGCGGAGAGGCCGGGATTCGAACCCGGGGAAGAGGAATAACCCCCTTCAACTGCTTAGCAGGCAGCTGCCTTCAGCCACTCGGCCACCTCTCCTCTTTTTTTGATGACCATTTTTTACTTTACTCATCAAAACTATTAGGCTTAATTACCTATAACTATATTGAATTGCAAGAAAAAAAACCAAAAAAGCCTTGAACCTGAAAAGCAACCTGTTTCAGATAAAAGACAAGAAAGAGGACGGGCTGCGTATCTACGGCGCTCCTCTGTCCTCCAATGTTGATATATCCACCGTGGTGAGAAAACTGGAAGTCATGGTGGACAATGAGCGTCTCCTGCACAGCGTGGGAACTTATCATACCATGCTCCTTCTCGCCCGGCATTATGGAGAAGACCTCAGGATTGCAGGTCTGACGGGACTGCTTCATGATTGTGCCCGTAGCGCTCAGGAGGAGAGCGAGCTGAGCATCCTTGATGTGGGAGAAACTCCCCTCTCAGCCGAAGATATGGCTTTCCCAAAGATATGGCACGCCCGCCTTGGGGCTGTGCTCTTGAAAATTGTTTTCGGCATTGAGAATGAAGAGATGGCGGAGGCAATCAGGATTCATCCAACCGGGGCGCTCGCCATGTCGCGGCTTGCAAGGCTTCTTTACATCGCCGATTATATTGAACCAACTCGCTCCTTTGAAGATAGTCCTCTGGAGGCGCTGAGGGTTCTTGCCTTTTCGGATATGGAGGTCGCCTTCCGCACTATTTTGAAACATAAGCTGGGGGAGCTGCAGAGGAGGGAGAAATTCCTCCACCCGGATACCCTCCGGGCGCACGCATTTTATATCAGGGAGGACTGACAGGGTCTTTTGAGAACAAAAACAAAGGCTCAGAGGATTGCGCGCATTGCGGATGAAAAAAAGGCTGAAAATATAGTGGTCCTTGATGTGCGCGAGGTCTGTAACTTTACGGATTATTTTGTGATGGCGACTGGCCAGACGACCAACCACCTGAAGGCTGTATGCGATGAGGTGTTCAAGATGCTGTCCGCCTCAGGCGGACTCCCAATTGGATTTGATGGCATCAATGCGCCCTTCTGGCGCGTGCTGGATTACGGTGACGTCATTTTTCATTGCTTTACAGAGGATGTCCGATGCTATTATAAACTCGAACGACTGTGGGCGGACGGTGCGGTGGTCGAATGGCATCGGAAAAGGCATGTAAAGGACTGAGCCTACTCCGCGCTCAGTCGCCAAAGCTATGGCCCAGCCTTCGCAGCCGCTTCGGCGGAGTAGGCAGCGTCGGCGACCGAAGCGGCTGCGAAGGCCGGGTGTGGGAAAAAGGGATTTATCATAAATCGTGAGGTGTAACATGGATAAAAGGAAAAAGGGAAGGGCAGATGGGAAGAAGGATGAAAATGTTGTGGACTTCAAGATAGGGGAAACCCTTGTTGAGCCAACGGTGGGGATATGTCAGCTGGAGGGCATCCGCCGCATCGAAAAGGACCACGTAGAGGAGAATTATTACATCTTCAAGGCGCAGAATGCACGCGTCCTTGTCCCGCGCTCCCAGATAAATAAGCGCGGCATCCGCAAACCCATGACAAAGGACGATGTTAAAAAAATCTTTGCCTTCTTGAAAATCCCCGTCTCCCCAACGCGGAGCGATGCCCGCATTCAATACATGAGTTACCGCAATGTCATGAAGAGCGGCGACCCGCAGAAGATTACAAAACTCCTCCGCGACCTTTATACCCTTGACCAGCTGGATGAGTTGAAGGGCAAGGAGCGTGAGATTATGGACCAGGCGCGGCGGTTCCTGTGCGATGAGATTGCCTACGTCCGCGGGGTATCCAAGACAAGCATCATAGAACGAATCAATGAAAGCCTGAGAACCATGTATAAGAAAAAGGTTCAGAAGGAACGCGAAAAGCAAAAGAAACAGGCAGTCACGGATGTGGATGACCTTGAAAAGTTCCCTTTTGAGGCGAAAAGGACATCTGAGGAGGATATGGAGTCTGAGTAGTGAACCGTCTTCAGGCAGAATGGGGCACTACCGCTTCGTCCTACATCCTTCATTCTTCATTAACCGCTTCCATTGCTCCTGCACATCCATAAAGTTGCCCAGCAGACGCAACAGGCATTGAAGAGGAAGCCCCATCACATTGAAATA
>JAPLSR010000145.1 GCA_026398545.1 Candidatus Sumerlaeota bacterium
CCAGCCACCCTCATTGGTGAAGACAATAATGGGTTCGATATCCGACTCGCCCGAATTTTTGATACTGATTCGTTTTTGAATCTTGACCATGGCGCCCGCTATAGGAGAAGGTGTTTCGTCGCGGCTGATAGGAATCCCCACCACGCGACCGCGGATGGCACACCCTGTGGGCGTCGGCTCCGGCTCAAGGACAGGCTTGAGGAGGAAATTCAACTCAACAGGTTCATCAGCCACCGGGGCAATCTTGTGCTCGGGGTAAAACTTCTCCGCTGTGACCCTTACCATGTACAATCCCTGCTCAAGGTTGACTACGCTGTACTTGCCCTCCTCGTTTGTGAATACCACTGCCACAGGTTTGTCGGGTCCGGGGACGATATTGTCCTTTGCATCATAAACCGGTGCATTGAAAACCTCCACCCTTGCTCCGGCAATCGGGATGCCCTGGTCGGGCTCATCTTTCGTCTCCTTCTCCGTCTCGCTCGTCCCGTCTTCCTCCGGTTTGAGACCCATGACCGTCCCATAGATGCCGCCCGGACCGGGCTCAAGTGAGGGTTTTAAAATGAAATCCACCCTGATTTCGCCATCCGGCGTCATTTCAAAATTCTTAATGGAGCATTGATAATTCTCGGCGCGTGCGGTAATGTTCCAATTCCCCACAGGGACATTTTCAATCACATAGTTGCCATTTTCATCCGTTATGGCGCGAGCGACAGGCGGAACGATGCAATTCACCCGTGACTCGCTATCCTTTACCATGGGGGAGACCTCCACAAGCGCCTTGGCGAGGGGATACGGGGCGCTCGTTTCACTGTCCTGTGCCATCACTACACCGAAGACCTTTCCTGAGCCTTCCGGAATGGGGGTGACGGTTGGAGTCGGGACAAGTTTTTTCAGTTTGAAGTTCAGCTCAACCTCCGGGGCATACATTTGCAGATTGGCAATGCCTCTGCAATACCCCTCTGCCTCAACAGTCACGCGGTAGAATCCATAGGGGAGCTCGGAAATATTGTAAACGCCGTCCTGGTCGGTCAATGCATCCGCAACCGGTTCGGGGTCAACCTTCGTCTCCCCGTTGGAATATACCAGGGATTTGAATACCATGACATGTGCCCCGGGGATTGGCGGTGGGACGATAGTGAGCATGCCTACTTCCTGCACCACGTGTCCAAAGAGCGTCCCTTTCTCCGTGGGCGTCGGGGTGGCAGTGGGTGTGGGAAGCCCCTTCTTCAACTGGAAATCCTGAACGACCTCAGGGGCAAAGAGCTGAACGGGCGCCAATGCCTCCTGATATCCTTGCGCATTGGCAACCACATGGTAAAAGCCATAGGGGATGTCGGGTATGTTATAATTTCCATTCTCATCCGTATAAGTCTCGGCGATGGGAATGTTATCAGTATTTGTGTTCGCGCCTGCAGAAATCCATGCCTTGAAAACCCTGATGTGCGCATTCGGGATGGGCGTTTGGGCTGTTTCCTGGTCGCCTGCATACTCTGTCACCATGCCTGCGATTACGCCCATTTCGTTCACGGGAGTGGGCGTTGGTATCGGAGTGAGCGTTGGCGTGGGTGTCACCTTGAGTTGGAAGTCTTGAATCAGTTCGAGCGTGGACATATTGATAACCGCCTTGCCCTTAAGATAGCCCTTTGCATCAGCGGTTACAATATATGCCCCATAGGGGAGTTCAGGAATCTGATATTCGCCGGATTCGTTGGTATGCGCCTCGCGCACAGGTGAGGGCGATGGGGGACAGCCCGAGTCGGATGTGCCCGTTTTGGCGATATAAACCCTTATTTGAGCATCCGGTATGGGCGGCGGGACAATATCAAGATTCCCCACATCCTCAACCACCTTGCCCTTCAGGAGACCACTCTGCACAGGGGTTATCGTCTCAAGATAGAAATCCCTTTTCAGGACTATGCCCGCCTGAATCCATACTATGACGTTGATTGTCCTGAACTTCTCCGCAGAGACGCGGACGCTGTAAGGTCCGTGATGTAAATCCACCAACTTGTAATAGCCTTTTTCATCCGTTGTAGCAGATGCCACGGAGGAGTCGGGGGATTCCTCGGTGAAGAGTTCAATGAGGGCGCCAGCTATAGGTGCAGGTATGACAGTCTCCGGTCTTCCTACTAAGACAAACCCCTCCATCCCTCCTCTCAAATATGCATTCTCCTCCGCTTGGACGGCGCCAATCCCGCCCGCAAACAAGGCACACATGCTGATAGAGATAATCAAACGAAGATTTGCAGGACGCATAGTATTATCCCCTTTCTTTCGAAAATCACTCCAGGATTTTAATCCCTTCATGACATTATAGATGCTTTAATTATCATATTTCTTACACCAT
>JAPLSR010000003.1 GCA_026398545.1 Candidatus Sumerlaeota bacterium
TGACTTTCGGGTCGATGGGCATCAGGAAATATGGAACTCCTTTATTTGATGAATGATGAGCTTTGAGCATGCATCAGACTATGTGGAAATATCGCTTCAGTGTACAGCGGCGGCGGCGTGTGAAGGTGCGCGCCGTGGTCACGCCCTCACCTGTGGGGGTGGCAATGGTGAAGGAGAGCGTCCCCTCCCCGCCAATGCCAAGCCCCGCCAGACATGAGCCGTTCTTCACAAAGATGGTGGTGTTCACCCTCCGCGCCATCTCATGCATTGCCGCCACGTTGCGCGAGTGCATAAGCGCCGTATGGTAGCGCTCGCCCTCCGCGATAATGGCAAGTTCAATGCCCCGCTTCACATCCGGCACGCGCACAATCGGGATGAAAGGCATCATCTGCTCCTCAATGACAAAGATGTGGTCGGGCTCGGTTTCGCCATAGAGGAGGCGCACATCCTGAGATAGGCGAAGCCCGATGCGTTCGGCAAGGACACAGGCACAGCGCCCCACAAGCTCGCGGTTCAGGTTCACATTGCCCCTCTTTGCAGGGATGAATGCTTCCTTCGTCAGGGCGTCAATCTGCGGACGCTCAAGTTTTACCTGACCCTGAAGCGCCATCTCGCGCATGAAGACATCAAAGACCGAATTCACCACAAAGACTTCCTTTTCCGCCACACACAGTATGTTATTATCAAAGCCGGCGCCCTCTATAATGTCCGCCACTGCCTGGCGGATGTCCGCTGTTTCATCCACAACGACGGGAGGATTGCCCGGACCGGCGGCGATGACCCTCTTTGGCACCTGCATGGCGGCTTTGACCACGCCGGGTCCGCCTGTCACAACGAGGAGGTGCGTCCCAGGATGGAAAAAGGTCTCCTGCGCATTTTCAATAGTCGGCTCAGAGATTGTGACAAGGAGGTTCTCCGGTCCTCCCGCCTTTAGAATGGCATCGTTCATCAGACCGATGGCATAGAGGAAGACATTTTTAGATGCGGGATGCGGGGCGAAGACAACGGTATTGCCCGCGGAGACCATAGAGATGGCATTGTTGATGAGGGTGGGAACGGGATGGGTGGAGGGTGTGACGGCGGCGATGACGCCCCAAGGCGCCAACTCCTCCGTTGTCAGACCGTAATCTCCGCTCCAGGCGTTTGTCAGGAGGTCTTCAATTCCTGGTGTCCGTTCTGAGGATGAAAACAACTTGTTGAGTTTATCCTCAAGCCGCCCCATGCCGGTTTCTTTGATGGTGCGCTCGGCGAATTCACGGGCATTTTTGATGCCGCAGGCTCGGATGGCGGCGATGATTTTGCCCCGCTGTTCCAGCGTCATGGAGTTCAGGACGCGGAATGCCTCCGTGGCGGCATTCACTGCCTTGTCAACGGTTTCAAAGATACCTATGCCGCGGCAGGGGCGCGGGGTTGATGGGGCTTCGGCTGGCGCCGTTACAGACATGCCAGGCGCTCCCTTTTCCAGTATGTTCCTTACAACCTGTTCCACGATTCCGTGGATTTCGGATTCATTTATCTGAGCCACCTTAACCCTCCCCATAAAGTCTCACAACGCCTAACAGGATTTGTGAAAAAGAGGCGCGGCGTCAAGGAAATTGAGAAATATCATTTATAGACACTAACAATCCGTCTGAGGCGGAGAGAATAATAAACCACTGGGAACACAGGGAGGGAATAATATAATCCGCCTTAGGCGGACTATTTTTTGGTTTCTCTTAGATTCTGGGGATGGTTTTCAAAAGGAGACTGATGACCTTTTCCACATTCTCGGAGAATATCTGCACGATGGCGTCCCAGGAAACAGGCTCCTCATCATCCTTCCAGGCGTCATAATCGGTGGACATTGCCACAGTGGCATACGGTATGGATGCCTCATTTGCGAGGATGACCTCGGGCGCGGTGCTCATATTGACCACGTCCGCGCCCCAGTTGCGATACATGCGGGATTCGGCTCGGGTTGAAAATCTGGGTCCTTCAATTGTCAGGACGGTGCCTTTTGGGTGAAACCTTAGACTGAGTTCCCAGGCGGAGGCGATGAGCGCCTCGCGGAGATGCTCATTGAAAGGCTCTGGCATGGCGGTGTGGGCGGCACTGTGAGGTTCAAACTTATCATAAAAAGTGAGATGGCGACGGCGGGTGAAGTCGATGAACTGGTCAGGGATGACAAGGTCGCCGCGTCTGATTTCCTCCCGGAGGCTTCCCACTGCGGTGGTGGCGAGGATGTGGGTGCAGCCAAGGTCTTTCATGGCGCGGATGTTGGCGCGGTTGTTGACCTGAGTTGGGGGGATGGTATGCTGAGGTCCGTGGCGCGCAAAGAGCGCCACCTCCACGCCTGAGATGTTGCCCATGGTGATGGGGGATGGAGCGCCGAAGGATGTCTCAATAATCACCTCCCGCGCATCCTTCAGGATTTTGGGGTCGTCCAGCCCCGAGCCTCCAATTATGCCCACTTTAACCATACGCATTGCCTCCCTGTCTATCTCGCAAGTTTAGAGAGTATTAAGACCATTGAATAGAGTTCTTCATATTCACTTACCATGCGCTCAAGTGTGAAGTGTTCAAGAAAGGCGGCTCGCGCCGATTCCCCAATTCTCAAAGCCTCAGTATGATGAGTGGCAAGAAAATGAACAGCCTCCGTGATTGCCTCAGGACTGTGCGGTGGAATCAGGAGTCCATTTTGTTTGTCTGTAATGATTTCAGGGATGCCGCCGACATTTGTGGCAATGCAGGGGAGTCCCATCGCCATGGCTTCAAGGAGCGAGGCGGGGCATCCCTCCCAGTGCGAGGGCAAGAGAAAGATGTCGCTTGCAGTTAGAATTTCCGCCGGTTCAGGCTGATAACCAAGGAATCTGATTTGTTCTGCCACACCGAGGTTATGAGCCAACCTTTCCATAGACCCCGATGAGTCGTCACGTCCCGCAAAGAGAAATATAATATCAGGAAGGAGGTTTTTCAAATTGGGGAGGGCGTGGATGACATCCGCATGACCCTTCATTATGCGCAGGTTTGCCACCATCGCCACAACCGGCGAGGCTTTCTCGGGCACTCCGAATTTTTTCTTCAGCGCCGCTTTTGCCTCGGCTGAAAACTGCAGCGGTTCAGGTATCCCGTTATAAATCACGCGAATCTTTTCCGCCGGATATTTTTCGCGCTCAATGCGGCTCCTTTTCCCCGCCTCTGAATTACTGATGAAGAGGTTTGCGAGCGGATGCGTTGCGCGGTCAAGGAGGATGTGATGCCAGCGCCGCCAGGGGTCGGGGCTGCGGATGCTGGAGATGATGAATGGTATGCCCGCCCAGCGCGCCAAGATGCGCCCGATGGTATCCGCCCTCAGCCCGTAAGTCTGGATGACGTCAAAGCGGTGGGACTTCATCAGACGATAAAGCGTCCGCACCCGTGCCAGTTGGAGTGGATGGCTCAGGTTAAGGGTATGCGCCTCACAGCCAATCGCCTGGAGGCGTTTAGTGAGTTCACCGCCGCCCGTGAGGGAGCAGACCACATTTGCAAACCGCGCCCTATCGATTCGCGAGAGGAGATTGACGAGCATCCGTTCCGTCCCGCCGATATCGGAAGATGATGTGAGATGAAAGAGATTAATCATTTTGCGATATGCGCTGGATAAAAATTTCACCGTCCGAGTGTGATGGGTCCCGATGAAATATCCCCCCGGTCTAAAAATGTCATGA
>JAPLSR010000204.1 GCA_026398545.1 Candidatus Sumerlaeota bacterium
ATGTGGTGGCAATGGAAGACCTCCCGAGCATGGAAAAGGTGTATAGGAATTATTTCAACTTTCAGCCGCCGGCAAGAACCATTGTCGGCGTGGCGCGACTGCCGATGAATGCACGCATCCAGATAGACGCCATTATCTATCCCCCGCCACGGGAGAAGGGAACACCTGCTTTCTAAGGAGACGAGATTGTTTATATGAACATTTTCAGTTTGGAGTCGGATGACGTTTGTCTGTAATTGTTATATATTGTTCTCTGTCATAAATATATATATTATCCTCTGATTGTGGAGGGCAAAATTGGTCCGAATGAAATGCATACTAACCGACTGTGTTTACTTCAAGGAATTTCCGGACAAGCCGGGTGTGGCTTTTTGCGCTCATAAGGATATCATGCTCCATTTGTCAAACAGCACCTGCCCGCTTTACAGGATGGACTGGGCTAAGAAGTTGGCAAAGGCGCAGAAGTTGGGAATCCGGTTGAAAAATAAAACGAACAACACGTAAGACAGGAAAGAAAAACGTTTTTTATATTCACATGATTTGTTACATGGTGTGTGTGTTTTCTTGAGGCTCTTTATTCCCCCCCCCCGCGAACATAATGCTTCCACCAGAAGCGGAGACCACTTTTCAGGTGCTCCCAGCTCAAATGGTTAAACCCGAGGCTTTTTCTCTGGACATGATGGATGATGACGGCATTCGGCACGTAGCGAACCTGCCAGCCAGCCTTCTTTGCGCGGTAGCAGAAATCCACGTCTTCGAATCCGAAGTAAAAAGATTCGTCAAAAAGTCCCGCCTGCTCAAACGCCTCGCGGCGCACGCAAAAGCAGGCGCCGGCAACCCAGTCGCACACAAGCGGAGTGTTATGGTCTTCATCCATCATCAGGTGGCGACGTTCCCATCGATTATTGGGGAACCAGGCGCCGATGGGCGTCCGGCGTGAGAGAATGGTCAGCGGGGTGTAAAAACGTTTGCAGGAGAATTCCATAGAACCATCCTTGTGGAGGGTCTTCCCGCCGGCAACGCCCGTGTCGGGATGTGTATCCATGAAATCCACAAGGGCTTTCAGCGCCCCGGGTCTCACCTCCGTGTCGGCGTCGAGGGTGAGGATATGACGCCCCTGCGCCTGAAGGATGCCTGCATTGCGCATGATGCTAATGCCAAAGCGTGGATAGGTGATGATGCGGAGGGTATGAAATTCTCCGGCGAGTTTTTCCGCCCCATCGTCGGATGGCTTGTTCACAAGGATAACCTCATACCTCGGTGGTTCCTGACAGGCAAAGACAGAGGCGAGGCATGGGCGCAACAGGTGCGCCATGCGGTAATTGATAATAACTATGGAGAGGTCGGGTCGGCTCATCCGTTTTTCGCAAATTGTAATATTGCACAGTTTAGAACCATAATGCTCATGAAGATTATCAGAGGTATTGCGCCCAAATCAACGCCTTTTTCGTATAAGAGAACACCGTGTGGGGAAATGGTTATTCTTGTTGCCATGTGTCGTTTCCTTTGGGGAGTATGAGTTTGTTTTTTATGCTTAGATTAATCGGGAGGGAGTTATGCCCAGAGAAAAAATATTTATCCCGTTTTTCGTTTTCCTGTTCTTCACTCTTTATACTTTCTCATTTTCAGCCGAGCTTCCCAGGGACATCAAGTGGGAGACAAACATGACAGACCCGTCAATCGGCGACCCGAAGGCGCTGAAAGGCGGCACTCTCCTCTATTACATGGAGGATTATCCCCTGACCTTCCGCCTTATGGGACCGAACTCCAATGACTCCTTTGCCTCATGGAACCGCGCCTACACAATGGATTTTGGACTTGTGGTGCTCCATCCCACAACAGATAACTTCATCCCCTGGATGGCAACACACTGGTCTATCCAGCCCGACCAGCAGACGATTTACTACAAGCTGGTTCCCGACGCACGCTGGAGCGATGGCATACCCTTAACCGCCGATGATTTTGTCTTCTGCTGGGAGATGATGCAGAGCGCCCACATCGTTGACCCCTTTTATAATAACTACGTCAAGGAATACCTGAAGTCAGTGGAGAAGATTGATGATTACACCCTGAAGATTGTCGGTCAGCGCCCCAGCTGGCGTCCGCTGTATGATTATAATCTCTGGCCCATGCCGCGCCACGCCATCAAACTTGGACCGGACTGGGTCAAGGAAGCGAGTAACACATTCCAGGTTGCCGCCGGACCTTATGTTGTCACGGAGGCGGTGCCGGGTCAGCGGGTGGTCTTCACACGAATCAAGGATTGGTGGGGCGACAAAATGCGTTACATGCAGGGGATGTATAATGTGGATAAAATTATTCTCAAGATTATTCCCGAAGAGCGCGCCCTTGATTATTTCAAAAAGGGGGAGATAAGTCTTTACCATGTTGGCATGGCTAAAATCTGGGCGGGAGAGATGAACTTTGACGCCCTTAAAAAAGGCTGGGCGCACCGCAAGCGCATCTTTCTCCAGGTTCCCGCCGGCATTGGCGGGTTGCACATGAATCTTTCCGCGCCAATCTTTCAAAATAAGGATTTCCGCAAGGCAATGCAGTATCTCTTCCCATTTGAACTCATTAATTCCAGACTCATGTATGACAGTTATTATCGCATGGTCTCCACCTCTGAGGGCACCGAGTATGCCAATCCCAATCTTAAACCTTACGGGTTCAATCCACAGAAGGCTCGCGAGCATCTTGTAAAGGCGGGCTTTGATAAGCGTGGGCAGGATGGCATCCTTGTGAATGCGAATGGGGAGCGCGCCAGTTTCACCCTGACATTTGGCGAAAAGACCTTTGAGAGACATATCACAGTTGTGCAGGAGGTTTATAAAAAGGCTGGTGTGGAGATGAACCTGAAACTCCTCGATGGCGCCACCGCCTTCAACCGGGGTCTGGAGCGAAAGTATGAAATGATTGTCGCGAGCCGCACAGCTGGATTCTATCCCGAACCCAACCAGTATTTCCATAGCAAGTTTAAAGGGGTCACGAACAATAACAATATCTGGGGATATGGCACACCTGAAACGGACAAACTGATTGAGACATATATGTACGACTTCAATAAGGAGAAGCGGCTCCAGGCGATGTATAAACTTGATGAGGTCATCCATGACGAGGCGTTTTACATCCCATTCTGGGACGCCCCATATCTGCGTATCCTTTACTGGGATTACCTCTGCTGGCCTGAATACTTCTTCCCCAGACGCACTCTGCAGATTTCTGATTTTCAGGTGTTCTGGATTGACCCCGAACGGGAGTCTCGCCTGAAAGGGGCAATGGCGAAGGGCGAAAGCCTCGGCGAGGATACCATTATTGATGTTGACCCCTATGGCATAAAGAAGAAGATGGAGAGTAAATAGAATGGCGAATTACAAATAGCGAATAGCGAATTACGAATGACGAAGAGCGGGCGTGGGAGGATGACATTACTTTCAATCAGAGACCTGAGGGTGGTTTTTCACACGGAGGAGGGGCTCTTGCACGCCGTCAACGGCGTCTCCTTTGACCTAGAAAAGGGTCGGACGCTCG
>JAPLSR010000123.1 GCA_026398545.1 Candidatus Sumerlaeota bacterium
AATTTGCGGCGGCAATCTTGCCAAAGAGATATGGGTCATCCACACAGGGGGTAAAGACATCCACCGTCTGGACAAGGCAGGTCGTGTCGCCAATTTCATAAACGCCGGCATCATCCCCCGCGGCGGCGCCTAAGATGATACGAGGGTCATCAATTGGTGGAAGGTGGCTTAAGATGCGTTTCAGGTCTGCCTGGCCAATCTTGGAGGCGCAGCCCGCCTTGCGGACATGTTGCATCAGGGAAATTTTGCCAGCCCTTGCCGGCAGGCGTTCTCCGGCGCACGTGCAGACATTGTATTCCTTAAACGTCTCGCATGGACATGATTTTTTTGTGTCACAGACGCAGTGTCCCAGTTTTTGGGAACGTGCCATGACCGCCCTGCGGCGTTTTATATCGGCAGGATGCATAACACTCCTCCCAACCTATTAGACATATAAGGATAAAAAAGGTTGTGGGGGGATAGAAAATATTCAAATTGAAAGCGTGGCGAGGGCATCGATTATGATTTTATCCTCATCTTCCAGAAGTGTTCTCATGTCCAGGAGAACCTTGTCTTCCTTGATTCGGGCGATGATGGGGGGCTCATGGCGGCGTAAAAGATAACACAGGCGGTCTGCGGATAAATTTGGAGAGGTGATTGCAAGGAGCCATGTCTTGAGTGCGACATGCGGTAGGGAACCGCCGCCCGTCGCGCTTTCACCCTCTTCCACGCCGATAATGAGGGATGGATTCTTTTTCGCAACCATCCTTTTTATTTTCAGGGCGGTTCTGCGGAGATTCTCAGGCTGAGTGGTGAGCATGCGAAGTGTTGGATTTTTTGAAAACAATGTCTCAGGGTCAAGAAAGAGACGCAGGGTGTGCTCCATTGCCATGGCGGTCATCTTGCAGACGCGCAGCATCCGCGACAGAGGATGCTTTTTTATTTTTTTGATGAGTTCCCTTTTTCCGAGAATGATGCCCGCCTGGGGACCGCCGATGAGCTTGTCACCGCTGGAACAGACAATATCCGCCCCCGCCTCAATGCTCTCCTGGATGGTGGGCTCCTTCGGCAAGCCATACTTTTCCAGATTCACAAGCGCTCCGCACCCCAGGTCATCGATTACAAGGATATCGCGCTTCTTTTTCAATTTCACAATGTCTGCGAGAGGCACATCTTCCGTGAATCCCACAATGCGAAAGTTGCTTGGATTGCAACGAAGGATTACGCCTGTATTTTCGCCAATGGCGTCCTCATAATCACGCAGATGTGTCTTGTTTGTGGTGCCGACCTCCACCATGATGGCGCCGCTTTCCCTGATGCATTCAGGCAGGCGGTAGGAGCCGCCGATTTCTATCAACTGCCCGCGCGAGATGATAGCCTCTTTCCCCTTGCAGAGGGCGGAAAGGATGAGGAACGTTGCGGCGGCATTATTGTTGACCAGCATTGCCGCCTCGGCGCCTGTGAGAATGCAGAGGAGAGCCTCCGCCATGAAGTTCCGCTTGCCCCGCTGACCCGTCTCAAGGTCAATCTGGAGATTGCAGCAGCGGTCAAGTTGAGCAAGCGCCTGCGCGGAATTTTCGGGGAGGACAGCCCGTCCCAGCCCTGTATGGAGGATGATGCCCGTGGCGTTCACCACAGGTCTGAGCCGGTCAAATTCAAATTTATCGAGAAAGTATTCCGTTTTCTGAACTGTGGTTTGCAGGTCGGGAGCGGCGTCGCCCTGTTTCAGATTTTCCCGGAACCAATCCAGCGTCTTGTTGATGGCGTCCATGACAAGGGGACGGGAGTGCTGAAGAATGAGGTTTTTAATGCGCTCCTCTTCCAGCACGATTGACACTGAAGGCAAATTCCTTCGGGGGTCCTGGTCATTTTTATTCATTTAATAGCACCTGGAAAATGAAATTTATTCACCACAGAGTCACGGAGTGCACAGAGAGTTTCCAATAATTTCTTTATTTCATTATCCTCTGTGTCCTCTGTGTCTCTGTGGTGAATCCCATATTCTTAGAGATTCTAAATTTATCCTTCGTCCTTTGTCCGCCTCAGGCGGATTTGTTTTTTTTATCTGGCGGAGGTGAATGGGAGTCGAACCCACCCGCCACCGTAAGGCGACACAACGGTTTTGAAGACCGCAAGGGCCCCCGGGCCCCTTTCACCTCCGCTTTTTATCAATATCTTGCATGACTGTAAAAAACCATGACTGCGTTCTTAAGCCTGTTCAAGCATTTTTAAGGCAGGAAGCGTTTATCATGGCGCATACGCCCGCCGCAGAGGGATTTTCTTGCGGTCAAATGGTTTGTAGTTCTCAATACTTCCCACCCGTGCCAGCCTGATGGAATTACGCAGAACTTTCCCCCCCGAATCATTGAAATATTCCGTGACATAGCTCACCCCAATCTTATTGGATGAAAAATATTTTAAGCCGGTAATCTTGCCCTTCTCATCCCGCGCCCACTCAATAAATATGACGGAGTGTCCCGTTTTGTTGTTGCGGTCGAAGTCACCGAAGTCCCCGCCTTTCGCCTCCTCTAAGTTGGTTATCTTTCTCCCGAGACCATAATATTCAATCCCTATCTGAGGGCTGTCACCCTCACCCTCAATGAACCATATCTGCAGGAGGTTGAAGAGGTCATAAAAAGTCATGCCGTTAAAATCGTCGGGGTCTATTCCTTTCTGGATATTTCGCAACTGCATGGCTCGGAAGAGAACCTCAAAGGTCAGTCCGCAGCAATAACTGCATCGTGTCCCGTTGGGATGCGCCTTGGATATGATGCGTCCCTTGTACCACAAATCCTGCGTCGCTCCAAGATAAAGGTCATACTCCGGTTCCTTGATGCACCGGTATGGATAGGAGCCATCCTTAGGGTAGGCGTTTATGACATGCAGGACGTAGGGATTGAGGCAGCCTTCGGAGTCGTCAGGGACGGGAGCGGAATGTTCCGCCAGCCATTTATCCACAGGTGAAAAGTTCCGCCCGTCAACGGGGTAACGCCCATGCCTGTAATACTCATTGGAGCCGGTTACCTTTCGGAATGTCTGGCAACCTGAGAGGAATGTTAGCATGAGGAGCATTCCATAAAACCATTTACTTCTGCCCATTCAATCACCTCCGTTATAAAATATCTGCCATAAATCCTGAACATTGAGACTGACTAAGAGTCATTAACAAAATAAAACCTATTTCACAATCCGCCTCAGGCGGACTTGTGGTGAGTCCGATTCGGGATGTTTCACTCATTTTTGATAAATCCATACACATTCCCGTCATAAGCCCCGACAAAAAGCCTGTTGCCTGAGATGGCAGGGGTTGAAAGAACAGGGACGCCGAGCTCATATTCCCACTTCTTTTCACCGCTCTTTATGTCAAGGGCATAGATTCTGCCGTCTCCACTCCCCATATAGACCAGATTGCCCGAGATAATGGGGGAGGAAAGGAGGGAAAGGTAGTCCGTATTATATGATGCGCATCGGAATAGCGATGAACCGGTTTTAAACTCCCAGAGTTTCTTTTTGTTTTTAATATCAATAGCGTAAACGGTTCCGTCCGATGTGCCTGTGATGGCAATGTCCCCCTTGATGGCTGGCGTGACAGGGCTCCAGTTGTTAATCCATTTTCCCTTCTGGGGAATCATGGCATATTTCCAGAGGATTTCGCCGGTGGAAAGCCCCGCCATGCAGAAATTGCCTTCTATATCATTGAAATAAAATTTATCTTGCTCAATGGATGCGCCGCCGTGAACACCGGCACAGTCGCATCCCCAGAGAATCTTCCCCGTTGCGGGGTCCATGCCATAGACGCCGTGCTTTTTTTCGTTGATGGTCAGCCAGTTGCCCCCGTTCAGGATTTTATCCAATGCAACGGAGGGGGAACAGTAAGAGGAAATCCAGTCATATCCATCGCTGTTGTGCCAGAGTTCGCGACCCGTTTCAGCGTCAAGGGCGGCGAACCATCTGGAACTACCCGCATAAACCCTGCCATTTGCAATGGCGGGTGCGCCGTAAAGCCAGCGAAAATCCGCATTCTTGCAGTCATAAAACCACAATTCATGCCCATCTTTCGCATCAAAGGCGTGGACGCGACCTCCCATCTCCTGCGCAATCACTCTCCCCTGGTAAAAGGCGGGTGAGTGATTTACGGCTGTGGCGGTCTCCGCAAACCAGACCCTCAAGCCTGTGGCGGCTTCAATGGCGAGGACGCCGTTCGGTCCTGAGCCGTTCCTGTCCTTAATTCCGATAAAGACCTTCCCCCCGGCGACAATAGGGGAGGCGAAGTCAATCGTTCCGCCTGAAGGTGCAATCCAGTCGAGCAGGAGCGGCGGCGTGAGGGTGTCCGATGTCACGCCATGATGAGACGCTCCCCCCATGAAAGAGGTCCATTCAGTCTTGAGCATTGGCGGTATTGTTTCCACTTTCGCATTGGAAACGACCCTGAATTGGACAGGAGCGGGTGGGTTTTGCACCTGTCGCGATGGCTTGATTGCTATACTGTATTGCCCGGGTTTCATGTTGATAGGGTCGGATATCCAGGATAATGGACTTTCCTTCTTGAGCGGAAATTCCTTTTTCAGACCTTCGCTTTCCACTATCGCCGTAAAGGCATTGAAGGGACGCCTCGAATCATACGCGGCAACGCAAATCCTGAAAGGGAGATGGGATAATATGGTGCCCTGATTTGCCGGCGATGACACATGAATGAAATCCCTCACGCCATTAGGTCGGAATTCAGTAGTGAGACCCTTACCTGTCACCCTGACGAGGCGGAATCCACTGGGGCTGAGGTCAATTCCACCCATAAGAAGGGGCGGCAAATTGTAACATCTCATCCCTCGATAAACGCTGAGTTTACTGCTGTGCCAGTGTCCGGAAAATACGGCAAAAACTCTCCAGTCCATAAGTCTTTGAATAGCATCCTCATAGGGTGGATAGTGCTGGAAGGCGAGGATTTTTCTGTCTCCGGCGAGTTTTGAGATGTCTTCCCTGAGCCAGGACTCCTCAAGAGGGGAGGTGATTGTATTATTGATTATCAGGAAATGAAAGGCTCCATGGTTGAAGGAATAGTAGTCAGGTCCGAGGAATTTATTATAGGCGAGGGAGCGGTCTGCGCCTTTGCTACGGTCATGATTCCCTGATACGCTAAAGATTGGAATGGGCGATGCCTGAACCGCCTTCTGATAGGTTGCCATCTGGTTCTCATCATCGCCAAGCCCCACATTGTCGCCGGTGGCGATGATAAATGAGGGTCTGGGTTCGCTGTCGGCGATTTCCTGCAGGGCATTCTGGAGAGGCGTAAAGGTGGTAGGACCGCTCACATGAATATCGGTGACCTGTGCAAACGTAAATTCACTTTCATCCTCCTTTTGAGCGACCCTCTTCAGAGGGAATTCAAAGTCCTGTTCATTTTTCACCCCAATTAGTATGCGGTAAAAATCAAGTCGCTTTTCAAAACCCTCAGGGAGGCAGATAAAGACATATTTGGCAGATTGCTCTTTGTTATCAAATTTGAAACGGCCGTCTTTTCCCGTGAGAAAAATGGTGCGACCCTCACTGACAGGTATGTTTGCAAACACCGGTTCTCCACTGTCAAATTTCCCATTATCGTTCACATCCTCAAAAACAGTGCCGTGAATGGGGAATTTGTAAAGGAGCGCTTGTTCTGTTACTGGTGTTTTGGAGCGGATGGTCTGACCTGCGGCATAAGCACATGTGGCAACGCCAATCACCAGGACAAAAAACATTAGCCAGAAAGCACATTTTCGCCGGATAGGACTCATCACAAAAACCTCCTCAGTGTGTTGGATACTTGTAGAGATTGGATATACAGGGACAAGATATTTTCAACACGACGATAAATCCGTATTTCTTTTTTCTATTTACCATGTGGGTTTCTTTTTCAGCATATGTTCCACCTCCTGGGAGTCCAGGGGCTGGGAAAAATAAAAACCCTGACCATAGTCGCATCCAAGTGTGCGCAACTGTTTTAATTGCTCCGCCGTTTCCACACCCTCGGCAATAACCTTGAGTCCCATATTCCGTGCCATCGTGATTACCGTCCGCACAATCCCCAGACTTTCCTCGTCATCGTTCATTCGGCTGATGAAAGACTTGTCAATCTTCAAAAGGTCCGCAGGAAATTTCCGGATGTAGCCAAGCGAGGAATAACCTGTTCCAAAGTCGTCAATCGTAAGTTGGATCTTCATCGCCTTCAGCTGCTT
Source organism: Candidatus Sumerlaeota bacterium (assembly GCA_026398545.1). GTDB lineage: Bacteria > Sumerlaeota > Sumerlaeia > MWCT01 > MWCT01 > JAPLSR01. Next base: position 6,192 of record JAPLSR010000123.1, read on the forward strand.
GAGCACCCGTGCGGCAATCTTCGTGTTGTCCATAATCATGCTTTCGGTGATTTCAATCTTGATGTTATTGGCATCAATGCCTGTTTCTTTCAAGACTTGTTTAACCACTCTGACAAAGTTGGTCTGCAATAGCTGACGGCTGAAAAGATTGATGCTGATGACAAGGGGAATCATATCAGAATATTGTTGATTCCATCGTATGAGCTGTCCACATGCCTCCCTTAACACCCATTCGCCGATAGGCATGGTCAGGTCTGTCTCCTCGACAATTGATATGAATTTTGAGGCGGGGAGGAGACCCTGCTGGGGGTGCGTCCATCTCAGGAGTGCCTCAAATCCCGTGATTTCTCCTTTTTCCAGGGCAATAATGGGCTGGTAATGCAGTAAAAATTCTTTCCTGTTGACCGCCCTTCGGAGGTCCATCTCCATCTGCCAGCGTGTCACGGTTTGGGCGTGCATTGTCCCATCAAACAACACATAACGGTTTCTTCCATACGCCTTGGCGCGATACATGGCTGTGTCGGCATCCCTGAGAAGATTTTCAGGATTCTTGTAATGGAGACCGCTGATGGCAATGCCTATGCTTGCGGTTACAAAGAGCTCATGGTTTTCAATATAATACGGTTGTGATATCTGTATCAGCATCCGTTCTGCAATTTTTGTTGCCACATGCGGTCCCTCAATATCCTCAAGAAGGAGTGTGAACTCATCCCCGCCGAGGCGAGCCACGGTGTCGCCGGGGCGCATGCTCCCATGTAGCCTTTGAGCCACGGCAACAAGGAGCTGGTCACCAACCATGTGTCCCAGGCTGTCATTTATGTTTTTAAAGCGGTCAAGGTCGAGAAAGATGACAGCAAAATGGGATTCCGGGTATCTTCCGGCTCTGGCAAGAATCTGCTCAAGGCGGTTCATAAAGAGGGCACGGTTGGAAAGCCCTGTCAATTCATCATGAAATGCCCCATGCAGGAGCTGCTCCTCCATTACCTTCCGGTCATTGACATCAGTCTGTGAGCCAACCATCCGGTAAGCCTTCCGTAAGCTGTCTCTGATGGCAAGACCGTGGCTTAGCACCCAACGGTAACGTCCATTTTTCTGGAGCATGCGGTGCTCATTCTCAAAGTGGGGTGTCAGACCGTTAATATGGGCGGAGAGTTCGGTTTTAAGTTTTTCGATATCATCCGGATGCACCCTGTTGAACCATTCCGTGGCATTATTTGTGATTTCATCCTTCTCGTATCCGAGAATTGCCTTCCAGCGAGGTGAAAAATAGATGTCGTTATTCAGGAGATTCCAGTCCCAGAGCCCGTCATTGGCGGCGCGAACGGCAAGTGCGTATCTCTCCTCGCTTTTGAGGAGCGCCTCTTCCACACGCTTTCTTTCATACGCATTGATGAATATTTCCCCAACGATTTTGAGGAGTGTGATGAAATCCTCCTGCCATTCCTTTTTTTCCCGGATTGAATCAAAGCCCAGAAATCCGAACAACCTTCCCTTGCTGAGCATCGGCACAGCGATGCATGATTGCACGCCACGCTCCTCCAGCCATAGACTTTCAGCAGAAGCCTCAGGAGGAAGGGAAGCGAGCCTCGGGATATGAATCGTTTCAAAACGCCTTAATTTCCCCATCCACCAGGGGAATTTGTCTATGGGAAGCACAATTTCATACGCCTTGGGTGTCTCGGTTTTTTCGGACAGCCATGTGTAAAGGTTAATCATTGTGTTGCCATACTCATTGAGACTGAAAATATAGATTCTGTCCATGCCGCAGAATTCGCCAATCTGCTCAATGGCACGCTTGATGCCGTCATTTATCTCGTGAGGGTCAAGCTTGATGAAGTTTGTGGAGATTCCCGTGATGAGTTTTTCAAAATCAAGCCGGAACTGAAGGGCGTTTTCAGTCCTCTTGCGTTCAGTAATATCGTGAAGGATGCCCACCGAGAACAGGAGGCTGTCAGTTTTTTCATCCTTGATTATGATGGAGCTGTCGCTAAGCCACTTTTCCACGCCACTGGGGGTCACAATTCTGATATCCGCATTATAATTTTTAATCTCGCCTCTATAAAAGGCATGAACATATTTCGTGAAATTCATGCAATTGTGGGGGGAAGAGATAACATTCTCCATTATTAGCTGTTTCAGTTTTTCCGGGGTGAGTTCATGCGGCGATATGCCCAAAAGTTCCTCGCACCCCTCGCCGATGAAGTCATACTGTCCTTTTTTATGATTTAAACGATAGGGGACACCACTGGTATTTTCTATAGCCTTTCTATAAATCTGATGCGTCGTGTTAAGTTCCATCTCGGTCTTTTTCCGCTCGGTAATATCTTCCGCAACGCCATCGAGGCGCGTTATGTTCCCCCCTGAATCCAGCGAGGGCGCAAGATGTCCTCTTACCCATCGGGTCTCGCCACTTCGTGTGATGATACGAAATTCAAAAATCCTGGGCTCTTTGAGTGTCCGTTCATAAGACACGAATTCTTTTTCCAGGCGAGAGAGGTCCTCTGGATGGACCATCTCAAGCCATTGCCTTGTGTCCGACCTCAATTCATTCACCGGGTAACCTGTGATTGTCTCCACATTGGATGAGATGAACATGAGGTTGCCATTGACGGGGGAGAAGCTGAAAATAATCGTTGGGAGTGAGTCCACAATCATCTTCATCTGTTCGGCGCTCTGGCGGCGTTTCTGCTCGGCAAAGGCACGTTCCAGCACTGGCGCAACGGCGTCCGCAATCTGGAGTAGTCTGGAGAGGTCCGACTCGGTATATCGTCCGGGCGTATATGACTGGATGGATAGGATTCCAATAACATTTTGTCCGCTTCTCACAGGGACGAACATCATACTTGCGGAAGGGCGCGACTTGTCGCCGAAACGACTCAATGAAGGTCCCGGGTTATCGGGTGTCCTGTTAATCAGGATGGGACGCCCCTCTAAGATGGGGGAGATGAACCGACCGGTTTCAGTTATGGAACGATTGGACGCCGCGTATCTATTTCTCTTTCCATTTTCGATGTCGAAAAGGGAGATAAACCGAAAGAGTTTCTCTTCCGGTTCACGGACGGCAAAGAAATGTGCATCCCACCCAAGAATCCGGTCTGTCTGCTCGCCCGCCACCTCTATCATGTTTTCCAGGGTTGTGGCGGCTGCAAGCCGGGTTAGCAGGAGATTGAACGCCTTTTTCTCTTTTTCCAGGTTCCAGCGTTCAATGGAGGCGCTTATCACATTTGCCGCCGTCTCGAGGAGACCGATCTCCTGTTCAGACAATGCATGACCCGGCTCACAAACATCAAATCCAATGAGTCCCCACATTTTGCCGCTTACCAGCAGAGGTAAAATCATTATCCACCGGATGCCCCGCTTCTCTAAGAAGAAGCGTTCCATCTTGTTAAAATCCGCCGCGGCGCCTTTGATAATCTTCCCCGCCATAAGGAGATTCAAAAGGCGGGATAATCCTGCCTTGTCTGCATCAAGTGTCCGCAGTTCGGGATTCTCCATCCGCGGACTCACACCCGGTGCGCACACCTCACATATCTGGCTCGTCAGCAGTTCACCTGATGGGGAGAGATAATTCTCAGAAAGGTAGCATCGAGAAACGCCTGAGACCTCCTGCAAACGTCTCAGGATGTAAGGAATATGTTCATGAATATCCGCAGGCTTTTGAAGAAGAGTGGAGATATCGGCGAGACATTGCAAATAAAGGTTGGTTTGCCGTTTCGCTTCCTTTGAATTCTGTGTCCCTTTTGTCATCCTTTCCAATGCCTTTTCATCCAGAGATGGTGGAGTTTGTGCCAACGTTGTTTATAGACGATATAACAGGAAAATGACAATCTCTTTGTAAATTATCTTCTGCTTTTTAACCCCTGACTTTTATTTGTGCAAGAAGAATTTTATGGAAATGGGCAAAATTGATTTTGCAATTGTGCGAAAGATAAAATAAAAAATGGTGGGCAATACAGGATTTGAACCTGTGGCCTCCGCCATGTCAAAGCGGCGCTCTAACCAACTGAGCTAATCGCCCACACAAGAACAAATGACAAATACTTATTCCAGTTTGCTGATTGCAAGCATTTTTTATTGATTGAATCTGATAATGGATATGACCCGCGCCAACGACCAATAACAAATATTTTATCCTTCGCGCTCCTTTTCCCGAACGGTTGTGATGCCTGCCTTCAGGATGTCATGCAGGTGTATCATACCTATGGGATGACGCTCATCATCTATGACGGGCAGAACGGTGATATTGTATTGCTCCATGCGGTCAATGGCATTTACGGCAAGTGTGTCATAGTAAATGGTCTTTGGATTTTTAATCATGAATTGTCTGACCGGTGCGTTGAAATCGCAAGAACCTGTGAACAGGATTCGGCGCAGGTCGCCATCCGTCAGAATTCCAATTAGTTTTCCATCATCATCCACCACACTTGTTGAGCCAAGCCCCTTGCTGGTCATCTCAATAATTGCCTCTTTGATATTCCTTGAATATTGAATGACTGGATTGGCATCGCCGGTGTGCATGAGGTCCTGCACCTTGATAAGGAGACGACGTCCAAGTGTGCCGGAGGGATGAAAGACGGCAAAATCCTCCTCTCGGAAATTCCGTTTTTCAAGGAGGACAACGGCGAGTGCGTCTCCCATTGCCAGCATGGTGGTGGTGCTGGCAGTGGGGGCAAGTCCAAGGGGACACGCCTCCTCTTTCACAGATGTATTGAGCACCACATCCGCCTGACGCGCCAGTTCTGATTGTGCATTGCCCGTGACGGCAATGAGGGGAATATTGAAGTGTTTGAGATATGGGATGATGCGGAGTATTTCCTCTGTCTGCCCATTATTGGAAAAGGCAATGACCACATCGTCTGAAGTAATCATTCCCAGGTCGCCGTGAAGCGCCTCCGCCGGGTGCATGAAAAATGCGGGTGTGCCGGTGCTTGCAAGCGTGGCTGCAACCTTGCAGGCGATATGTCCCGCCTTTCCCATGCCGGTGAGGACGACCCGTTTTTTGTTGAAAAGGAGCTCAACAGCCTTATTAAAGTTGTCATCCAGTTTGTCACAGAGTGACAGGATGGCATCCGCCTCAATGCGGAAGACCTTCCTTGCCCTTTCCAGCGCGTCAGTTTTTTTCTCTTCAGCCATATTCCACCTTTCAATCCTTAATGGAGCGCACGCACCGGTCGAGCCTCTGCAGACGGGACAAAAGACCCTTCAGATGCTCAAGGGGAATACTGTTTTGCCCATCGCTCAGGGCACGTTCCGGCGCCTCATGCACCTCAAGATAAATCCCATCCACGCCAACAGCCAGAGCGGCGCGGGTGAGTGGTTCAATGAATTCGCGCTGACCGCCTGTGGTCTTTCCAAGTTCACCGGGGAGCTGTACCGAGTGCGTTGCATCAAAAATAACCGGATAGCCCAGTGAACGCATGATGACCAGAGAGCGCATGTCCGAGACAAGATTATTGTACCCGAATGTGACGCCCCGTTCGGTGAGGATAATCTGTTCACAGCCGGCGGACTCTAATTTCTCAATGATATTCTTCATATCCCACGGTGCCATGAACTGCCCTTTTTTCACATTGACGGCGCGTCCTGACCGCGCGGCGGCAAGGAGCAAGTCCGTCTGTCGACAGAGAAACGCTGGAATCTGCAGAATGTCAGCCACTTCAGCACAGTCTTTCGCCTGCTCGCAACAGTGAATATCCGTCAGAATCGGCACATCCAATTCTTTCTTGACCTCCCGGAGGATGGAAAGCCCCTCTTTCATACCAGGTCCGCGGTAAGAATGAATGGAACTGCGGTTAGCCTTATCAAAGGATGCCTTGAAACAAAAGGGGAGTCCGAGCTCAGATGCCGTGGTTTTGAGCTGACGGGCAATCATGAGTGTATGGTCACGGTTTTCGATAACGCACAACCCTGCAATGAGGGTGAATGTGGAGTCATCCCCGAATGTCACACCGTGGACGGGAACTTTTTTAAAGACACCTGACATGATTGTTTCTCTTTTGTCTGGTAATTTATAACAATCTTTATAAAACCCGTTTGCATTATGCAAGTTTTTTTCCAGTCATCACACATGCAATTTTTTCATTGCAGAGGGAAAGCCCCTCAAATAATAATATGTATTATAAATAAATAAATTAAATCCCATAGAGCATGGATTGAATATATGAAACAAAAAAGTAAAATTTCCCTTATCAGTAGTCTGGCATCCCAGATGGATGAGGCTCTGTTTCTAATGGACTTGGAAGGACGCTATATTTATGCTAATGAGGCGCTTGGAAGGCTTTTGAATATCCCGGTTGAGAAGATGATTGGAAAATCCAATGCAGACCTCTATCCCGAATCCACCGACCTGGATTTCCGAAATGACATTCGCATAATCAGGGAGACTGGAAAGTCGCTCGTCAAATATGCCGCCTGTCCTTCCAATATTGAGACATATATTCGTTATCAACTTTTTCCCATCAAAAATAATGAGGGCGTTATTGAGGCGGTCGGGGGTTTTGGCGAGGCGCGCCAGAAATATGACCAGATAAGACAGGAACTCGAAAATATTCTCGCCTTCCAGACCGCCCTCATCAGGCTGGGCAAGCGTCTTATTGCCGTGAATTCCATGACCCAAATGGCTGAGCAAATTCTTGGTATCCTCAGTCAGATCTTTCGCTTCAATGCATATTTTCTCGAAGGCTATGATGCTGAAACACAGCAAGAAATTCCGATATATTTTGTGGATGAAATTGATGGGGCTCGCACCCAGGTGCCCCCACCTGTCCAAATCTTTCCGATTGAAGAACGTTCACCCCTCAGAAAATGTCTCGATGGTGAGCCGGTATTGATAAACCGCCCGCCTGGAAGCGCGGAATGTTCCCCTGTCCCCTTTGGTGACAAGAGCCGCCCCTCCTCCAGCATTATGTATGTCCCCATGCGGAGCAAGACAGGCGTTGTGGGACTTCTTTCACTCCAGAGCTACATACCATATGCCTATAATGAGGATGACCTGCAACGCCTGCAAATCGTCGCCAATTACTGTGCACCGCACTTAGAGACGATGCGTTTGAGGGAAACACTTCGGGATGATGAGGCAAAATATCGTGCCCTGGTGGAAGAGTCACGCACGCCAATCACCTATCTTGTAGAAAAACAGATAACATTCTCTAATAAGGCAACACTTTCCGCCTTTGGTGTGGATTCCATTGGAAAACTCCGCGAAGGCGGATGGCAATCCCTTCTGACACCAGAGTCATTCTCTCTGCTGGAACAAATCTTGCAGCAGATGGGGCATTCTGACCAGAAAACCCCGATGCAGTGTGAGGTTGAAGTCATCACAAAAAAAGGGGATAATAAGTGTTTCCTGCTGGAAATCACCCCATTAACCATCAAGGGCCAGAATGTCACCCAGATTATAGGTCATGATATCACACGGCAAAAAAGGGATGCGGAAGCGCTCCTTCATCTTACTAAAAGACTCAAAAAGGCTTCCACACGACAGGCACTTCTGGGGGAGATCGAACGCAGTATCACTGCCCAGACGGATGCCGAGGAAATCTTGAAAAGCATCTGCCGCGCTCTGACCCAAATCCTCGGATACACATTCTGCTGGATAGGCATGATTAATAAGGAATCCTTTCTTGAACCGGTTGCCTTTGATGGCGAATGGCGTGAATATCTTACCATCTTTCTGGAATCGAAAGAGAAGGACCCCATTTATCAAATTATTACTAATGCGTTGAAAACCGGCAACTCCCAGGTCATCCAATCTCTGGAAAAGGAAATCGCCGGTGAACAGAAATACCAGCATCTTTTGAAACTGGGATTTCGCTCGTTTGCAAGCATTCCATTGATTCAGGAGCAGACAATTAAAGGCGCCATCAATGTGTTCTGTGACAGGGATGATGTGTTTGAAGAGGATGAGATTCGGGAGCTGGAGATTCTTGCTCAGCAAGCCACACTGGCTATAATCAGGGAACGTGAGGTCAAGGAAATCTCTAATGCCGCCAGGGAATGGGCACAGACCTTTGACTCCATGAAGGACATGGTAATCATTATTGATAAAAACAATGTTATCCGGAGGGCAAATCTTGCATTCGCAAGAATGTATAACTTGAACGTGGCTAATATTCTTGGCGTGAAATGCCAGGATGTCCTCAGTAATAAATATTCAGAGGTTATAAACTCCTTCGGAAATGTCATGGGAAATGGGGATGTCAGACAGGTTGAAGTTGAAGATGAGTCAATCGGCAAAGCCATTCTCATGAATATCTATCTTCTCAAGAATGCCCTGAATGAGACGGATGGCTGCCTTGTTGTGGGACAGGATATCACAGAGGTGAAACGCGCCGAAGCATCCCGTGAAACCTACCTGCGCCATATGGCATTTCTCAATAAAATCACTGAGATGGCATCCAGACTTCTCCCGCCTGAAAATTATGCCAATGATATTTACCATGCCCTTGATGAGGAGTTTGATTTCGATGGGATGTATCTCAGCATATATGACAACACTGGTCGCGTGGCACATAATCTCATTGAGGTGGAAAGGACAAGTGACGAGGGGAAAAAGACATTCGGGCATACTGACTGGTATCCCGATGCCGACCCATTTGTGGGGGAATGCCTCAGAGAACTTAAGGCGGAGATTTTTCTCAGGGATGCGGACAGCACAGGTGGCTTTTCCAATTTCTCCAGATTTGGCATGGGCGACTTCAAACCCAGGTCTATTATTATTGTCCCACTTCAGGTGGAAGACCAGTGTGTGGGCATTTTATCGCTTTATAGTGGCACCACCAATAAATACACATCCAACGACCTGGTTTATCTCCTCCGCGTTGGGCGCCAGATCGCCCTTGGGCTCCAGGCATCTATCTCCAATGAGGAGAAAAAACGTGATGCAAAGCATGTCTCCCAGTTGTTGTCCGTCTCCATGGCTCTTGCAGCATTAAAAAGCACAAACGAATTGTGCCAGACCGTTCATCAGCTGGCTAATAAAATGCTACCCTGTGATGCCTTCAGTTTCATCCGGTATGATGATTCCGTGCAAAAGATAACCCCCATATATAAAACAGACACAATCAACGGCAAATACCAGGTCATGAATATTCCGGAGCCCACCCCACTCATTCCGTTGAAAGGCACTCTATGCGAAGAGATTCTTCAAAATTCTAAAGGACAGATGCTTTTGACACCCAGGGATGGTCAGGATACATTCAGTGACAGGATTCCTTTTCGCACACCCGGCAACCGGCCGGATTCACTCCTGTTTGTCCCCCTGATTACAGGAGGGAAAATCATTGGATTCCTCTCGGTTCAAAAATACTCCCCACAGGCTTATACCTCGGACGACCTCGCCCTTTTCAGCGGCATTGCCAACCAGGTGGCTTTGACCCTGCAGGTGATAGACCTTCTTGAAACTCTGGAACAAAGGGTGCTGGAGCGGACAAGGGAACTGGAAATTCAAGGGGCTGAACTTGCCAAGGCTAACCGCATGAAGGATGAATTTCTTGCCAATATGAGCCATGAATTGCGGACACCACTGAATGGAATCCTGGGTCTTAGTGAAATCCTGGAAGACCAGGTTTACGGCTCTCTCAGTGACAAACAACTGGAATATGTGACGGCTATCAGGGAGAGCGGACGCCATCTTCTTGAACTCATTAATGACATTCTGGACCTCACAAAAATCTCCGCTGGCATGCTTGATTTCAAGCTGGATACCGTGGATGTCCAGAAGATCTGCGAATCCAGCCTGCGCATGGTTAAGGAGCGCTCCGCCAAAAACCGCATTACATTGGAATTCGAAAGACAGGAGAATATCACGGTCATCAAGGTTGACGAAAAGCGAATGAAACAGGTCCTTGTGAATCTCCTCACAAACGCCGTGAAGTTCACACCTCCTGAAGGTAAAATGGGATTAAAAACCATGAGGGAGGGAAATGTGTTCAAATTTGCCATATGGGATACGGGGATTGGCATTCCCCCCGATAAACAATCCATCATCTTTGACCCCTTCGTCCAGATTGATAGCTCACTTGCGAGGAGACATGAAGGCGCAGGACTTGGTTTATCCCTGTGTAAAAAATTGGTTGAAATGCACAACGGCACCATCTCCGTGCAATCCGAGATTGATAAGGGAAGCGTGTTCACCATTCAAATCCCCATCGGTTTTACGGAGGAGGAATTGCGTGAATATCCCAGAGGTCTCTACGAGTATGAAGAAGTCAGGATAAAAACAAAGACCCCCAAAGAGGCAAAAGATGACCTGAAGCGCCAGACAACCAAGATGGGATTTATCCTTGCAGTGGAAGATAACCGCACCAATATGCAGATTATTTATGATTTTCTTACACAGGCGGGTTATGAGGTGACGCCAGCCGAGGATGGGGAGGAGGCATGGAACAAGCTTCAGACATCCAAACCAGACCTTATGCTTCTCGACATACAGATACCAAAGATAGACGGCATAACCCTTCTGAAAAAAATCCGTGCCGATGAACGATTATCCAAACTGCCTGTAATAGCTGTGACGGCACTGGCTATGGAGGCGGACCGTGAGCAGTGTCTGAAGGCAGGCGCAAATGAATATCTATCAAAACCCATTCAGATGAAGACCCTCCTCGCCACTATCAACCGTATGCTCTTGACGCGATAGCATGACTGTATACCTCACGGAAATCTTGTTTCAGATGTATAGACAATTTAAGGATGTATTTTAACTTTTTATCATTGACTTCTATACATAAGGTATAATAAAACCTTACTCAAATATTTGAGGGAAAAAGTCAGAAGTATTTGTGGGTTAAAGCCGTATGGATGAGCAGTTTCTTGTGCTCCTTATTGACGATAATCCCATCAACGCTCAGGTGCTTGAGGGATATATGGCGGGTTTGCCCGTCAAGATTATAACGGCTCGAAATGGTCTGGAGGGATTGAATCTCGCCCGTAAACATCTGCCAGATGTGATACTTCTTGATGTCCTTATGCCCGGATTGAATGGATTTGAAGTCTGTGATGAAATTCGCTTTAACCCAATCACAGGCAATATCCCCGTCATATTTGTCACCTCCTCAGAGGAAATCAAGAAGGATATACTATCCCAACCTCATAGTCTTCCGGATGGTTTGTTGTTTAAACCAATTAATAAGACAGACCTCCTCATCCATATCCGCTCCTTGATGCGGTTATCTGCCACGAGAAGTAAGATGCAGCAGGAGATTGACTATCTTCAAAACTATTGCAGGCGGCTGGAAACCACCGCATCCTCCAGTCTTGAAGGTCTTTCAAAAACCGAAGAGATGTCCATTCTCCTTCTTGCCAATCTGGCGGAGGCGCGCGACCCCTCCACTGGAGAGCACATCCATCGTATATCCAAGTATGCGCGACTTTTGTCCGAACAGTTGCTCAGAATCTCTCCCGACCTTCAGCAGTATATTACTGATTCCTATATTGACAGTCTGGTTATGGCCGCCCAGCTCCACGATATTGGAAAGGTGGGAATCCCCGATAATATTTTGAACAAACCAGGTCGTTATACTTCCAAAGAGATGCAGATAATGAAAGAACATGTCATTATTGGGGGGCGCATATTGAATTCAGCAATCTCTCTTTACGGAGAAAAGAGTTTCTTATCCATGGGGATGAAAATTGCCATGTATCACCATGAGAGGTATGATGGCACAGGCTATTGTGAGGGACTTACGGCGCAGTCCATCCCCCTTTGCGCCCGTATCATCGCTCTGGCGGACGTCTATGACGCCATGAGGTCAAAAAGGATTTACAAGCAGGCGATGAGTCATGATGATGTGCGAAAATATATTGCTGATGACAAGGGAAAATATTTTGACCCTCTTGTTGTGGAAAGCTTTTTCAACTTTGAGGATGAATTCAAGAATATATTCGACCAAACCAGTGTGTGACATTAGGGGAGCAACTCCAGATGAATGATCCGCTCGTCTTGATTGTAGATGACGATGAGCAGAGTCTACTTGTCATAAAGAGTTATCTTGAACAGATGGGTATTCGAACTCATGCCACAAACAAAAGTAACGAAGTCATTGAACTGCTTGGCTCCCTGCATCCTTCCACACTGATTCTGGATATCATTATGCCCGACCCTGATGGATTTAAATTATGCAAAATGGTGAAACAATCCTCTGAATACTCCACCATCCCGGTCGTTTTACTCTCCTGCATTGACGATGTGGAAAACAAAATCCTGGAGGGTATTCCCTCCAGCCTGCCGGATGCCATCCTGACAAAACCTGTTAATAAGGCTCGTTTGAAGATCACCATCAGCGCCATGCTTCGCATGTGGGAACAATATCAGAAGATGTCGCAAGGTGTGGAAGAGGTTAAGGGGATGGAAAACATGCGGGATAATCTCATCAACATGCTGGCACATGATATGCGTCATCCACTTCAGGCGATCTATGGATATTGCTCCTTCCTTGACGGAACCATCCCATCCCCTATTTCGCCTCCCGTGCTGGCGCAGCAAATTAAGAATCACGCATATCGGTTGAACCAGATGTTGCAGAATTTTCTTGATGTTGGCAGATTGGAAAACAATAAGCTGCCCCTTTTCTGGGAGGAGTTCACCCTTGGCGATTGTCTTCGGCAATGTGTTGAGCGGATGGCTAATCTTGCACAGTTCAGCGAAATAAAATTGAAACTTCTGTGCGATGAAGAGGGATTTAAAATGGAGGCTGATTCCATGCTCATCAGCCGAATTCTGGACAACCTTGTAAATAATGCCATCAAATTCTCCCAAAAGGGTCAGGAAATAACCATATCCGCCTCCACTGATTCCTCCGGCGAGCATGTTTTTATTAGTGTGAAGGATAATGGTCCCGGAATTGAGGATAAACACAAGCAGAGGATTTTCGAAAAGTTCGGTGCCAGCGAACTCTTTCTTCATAACAAACCAAGTGTCGGGCTGGGGTTAGCCTTTAGCAAACTGGCTGCAAAGGCGCTTGAAGGCGATATCTGGGTTGAAGATAATCCCGAAGGCGGCAGTATTTTTAAATTGTCAATTCCCTCCAGACGCGCCGTACAACGTGCACAATCAAATACGCAATCCCACAGGATTGTTGATAAAGAAAAGGAGTAAGGAACCCAATGGAAGAGAAAAGAAAATCCAACAGAGTCCAGTCCAATATTATTGCCAGAGTCCGGATTCTCATCCCGGAGGAAACCTTTTCTCCTTATAATCATGAGGCAGTGATTCAGGATATCAGCCAACGGGGTATGAAACTCAGGACCACGGATATTGATGACGCTACATATAAGATGCTTTTGAGTTCCACCCGCCTGGTCAGGGTTACGCTTACACCCCCTGGTATTGAAAAGGCTCATACACTTTTCGGCAGAATTGTCTGGCTGGATTACGATAACCTGGGGCGTATCCCGGTGACCAATTATGGCATCAATTTTGAAAAAATCACAGAAGAGGATACCAAGACTATCGAACTCTGTATTAAAGCCCTGACTGAATCGACTCACGACTAAACCTTACTCCGGGATATTTTATGGGAATGGAATTCGTTTTTACTTGTCTCTGAATATTCTTCACATAGCTCTCCAAAGGGCCTTCCGTGGTATCAATCCTTTCCAATCTTCAGGAGTGTCTTATGGATGAAAAGGTGCGTCTTCAATTTCATGGCGCCGTTCAAAATACAACGGGTTCCATGCACATGCTCCACATGGGAGATAAGAAAATTCTACTTGATTGCGGTCTTTTCCAGGGAAGGCGCGAGGAGAGCCGTGAACGAAACCTGAATTTTCCCTTCAAGCCTGCAGAGGTCACCGCCCTTATACTCTCCCACGCCCACATTGACCATTGCGGAAACATCCCGAATTTGAGAAAACAGGGCTTTGATGGCTTTGTTTTCTGCACCACCGCCACACTTGACCTCTCCAGCGCCCTGTTGCGGGATAGTGCGCATATCCAGGAAAAGGATATTGAATTTCTGAACAAAAAAAGGGCACGGAGGGGACTCCCTCCCCTTCAACCCATCTACACCATTGAAGATACGGAAAAATGCCTTTATAATTTTCACGGGGTTTATTACCACAAGACGTTCCACGTCCTGAAGGATATACTCGTGACCTTTCTTGATGCCGGGCACATCCTCGGCTCCGCCCTTACAGTCATTGATGTCCGAAAAAATGGGCATATGCAACGCATCCTTTTCACCGGCGACCTTGGGAGAAAAAATATGCCCATACTGAGAGACCCTGAAATCCCCGATAATGTTGACATCCTGATTATCGAAAGCACTTATGGAAACAGATTTCATGGTGATATTGCCCAATCTGATGAAAAACTGGCAGGCATCATCAATCGTGTTGTGGCAAGGGGAGGGAAAATCATAGTTCCTGCCTTTTCAGTGGGACGCACACAGGAACTTGTCTTCAGCATGAAGCGACTCATTGACCAGAAACTTATTCCCCAGATACCCGTATTTGTGGATAGCCCACTTTCCGTAAATGTGACGGAAATCTTTCGCAGCCATTATGAATGTTATGGTTCCGAGATGCGAGACCTTCTCCTTGAGGGGAGAGACCCGTTTGGTTTTGAAACGCTCACCTATGTCAGGACAGTGGAGGAGTCCAAGGCGCTGAATGACCTGAAAAAGCCCTGTGTCATTCTCTCCGCCTCCGGCATGTGCGAGGCTGGACGGATTCTTCACCATCTTAAGAACAATATTGAAAACCCTGCCAACCTCATCTTAATTGTGGGATTCATGGCGGTGGACACATTGGGACGCAAGATTGCGGAACGCCAGCCAACGGTGCGGATTTTCGGCGAGATATATAACCTGAGGGCTGAGGTTGCCATCATGAATGAATTCAGCGCCCATGCCGATGCAAATGGACTCCCCGAATTTGCCACAGCCGTCAGCAGGCAAGGGGACATCAAAAAAATCTTTGTCGTTCATGGGGAACCGGATCAGTCTGAAGCCTTAGCCGGGCGCCTGCGGGAAACCCTTGGCATGGAAGTCATTATCCCAAGGCGCAATGAGATTTTTGATTTATTTTGACACCTGTTCTTTCATCGTGTCTGACATCACTTAAATCCAAAAACCGATATGAATTGTTTCCACGCATGGGCTGTATGCACTGCCGATATTTTTGTGGTAAAAAACCGTTTGACAAGAAGTGGGGATAAGGATAATTAGAAGAATCTATTTATTTAGAAATATTATCATTATTTTGAGAGGTTGAGGTGATGTTTTTATGCCTGATGTAATTGTCAAGTTGGGAGACAAGGTTATTCAAAAATATCTTTTTGATAAAGAGGTCATGAGTATTGGACGGGCAAGGGATAATGACATCGTGATAGAGAATTTAAGTGTATCACGGAACCATGCCCGTATCCGCCGGAGCGACAAAAAATATATCATCACTGACCTCAACAGCGCTAATGGCACATTTGTCAACAATGTTCGTGTCAATAAGATAGAACTCTTCGATGGCGATACTATTACTATAGGTAAACATACAATTCAATTTGAAAATAAGAAGATTAGTAATGAGCAGCTTATCGCGGATGCCTTTGGTGCTGAACGCACCATGATTGTGGACAGGGCGCCCGCAGCGCGACTTGTGATTGAAAAGGGAAAACAGAGAGGACAGGAATTCAGGATCACTAAGGATGAAACCTATGTCGGCCGCTCATCGGATAATGACATCTGTCTCCACGACTGGTTTGTCTCCAAGAAACATGCCATGATTTTCAAGCAGGGAATGAGTTTCTTTATCAAGGACCTCAAGAGCTGGCGGGGCTCCATGCTGAACGGCAAATTTACACGTGAGGCTTCGCTCAAGGACGGCGATACATTACAGTTCGGCTCAACCGTTATGAATTTCCATATCGCTGGTGCGCCGGAGATGCTCCAGATTACCGGACGCGTCCCACATGAGATTGTGGAAGAGGAAACACCCTTTCCTGAGGAGGAGATTGCCCAGGAAGTGGAGAAGGTAATATCTGATGATATGAAAGAGACTCCGAGTGAGGAATTGGAGGAAGAACTGCGTGCGGAGGTGGAAGAGGTTGCAAAGATGCAGGCCGCATGGGAGCAACTTACACCTGAACCTGAAAGTGTTGCTCTTGAGGAAAAAATCTTGGAAAAACAGGAAATGGTGGTTGAGCCGTTTACAGAGCCTGGGGAGCCAGCGAAGGATAGGTGGGGAATGGAAGAAGTATCTCTTGAACCAGGGCCTGTGAGCAAACCTCATGAGGCACATGCGGAGGTGGTGAAAAAATATATGCCGGAGGCCGGGGAAAGGGCAAAACCTTTGGAAGTACCGGCGGACCTGCCAAAGGGGGTCAATCCAAAGGAGGTGGAGGTGTGGCTCAAGGCGCTTCATAATCCCAGCCGGATCATTCGCAAACAGGCCGCGCAATTTCTGAAGAAACTGACTGGAAAAACTTATGACTATGAATGAATTCAGGCGCGTTGGTATCTTTTCCGATATCCATTCAAATCTCCATGCAATGCAGGCCGTTCTGAAAGCCCTGGACGGTGAAAATGTGGACCACCTTTTTTGCTGTGGAGATGTGGTGGGTTATGGCGCCTTCCCAAATGAATGTTGCGACCTCTTGAGACAACGCAATTGCCCTGTCATTGCCGGCAACCATGACCATGCCGTTCTTGACCTGACGGATATCAGCTACTTCAATGAAGTGGCAAAACATGCCGTTCTTTGGACACGCAGTATACTTACGTCGGAAAATGGGGCTTTCCTGCACTCCGTGCCCCTGACCCTCAAGGCGGATAACATGTTCTTTGTCCATTCATCTCCGGATAACCCCAGTGAGTGGAATTATATCCTGACCATGGGTGAGGCACGGCTTAATTTCGATTATTTCTCGGAACAATTCTGTTTTATCGGACATTCCCATCAGCCTTTTATCATCACGAACTATCGGGATGACCTCTCCAGCCCCGAAACACCGGAGATCGATATCCTTGAGAACCGTCGTTATTTGATTAACGTTGGCAGTGTCGGTCAGCCGCGCGACCGCAATCCGAACGCCTGTTACCTTATCCTGGATTTTGAAACCGGTAAGGTGCAGATAAAACGAATCCCTTATGACATCCAGGCAGCTCAGGATGCCATAATTGCTCAGGGTCTTTCACGGGAACTCGCCGAACGACTCAGCTATGGTT
>JAPLSR010000004.1 GCA_026398545.1 Candidatus Sumerlaeota bacterium
AATCCCCAGGTTGCAATGGATAATAACGGCAACGCCATCATTACCTGGGAGCAATCCGACGGCGCGAAAAGCCAAATCTTCAAGAGCGAGTATAGGGGTGGCGTCTGGACGCATCCCTCATTCTCAGACAATATCAGCCCGGCCGTACAGAATGCCTCTTATCCCCAGGTTACAATGGACAACAATGGCAACGCCATCATTACCTGGTTTCAATCCGACGGCTTGAACTTACAAATCTTCAAGAGCGAGTATAGGGGTGGCGTCTGGACGCATCCCTCAAGTCTCACAGACAATATCAGCCCGGATGGACAACCCGCCGGTTATCCCCAGGTTGCGATGGATAATAACGGCAATGCCATCATTACCTGGTATCAATACGACGGCTCGCAAGCCCAAATCTTCAAGAGCGAGTATAGGGGTGGCATCTGGACGAATCCCCCAAGTCTCACAGACAATATCAGCCCGGATGGACAGGATGCACATAATCCCCAGGTTGCGATGGACAACAATGGCAATGCCATCATTACCTGGTATCAATCCGACGGCTCGAGCGACCAACTCTTTAAAAGAGAGTATATGGGTAGCGTGTGGACGCATCCCTCAAGTCTCTCAGACAATATCAGCCCGGACGGACAGAACGCCGATTATCCCAAAGTGGCGATGGATAATAACGGCAACGACATCATTACCTGGCAGCAATCCGACGGCTCCAAAAACCAAATCTTCAAGAGCGAGTATAGGGTTGGCGTCTGGACGAATCCCTCAAGTCTCACAGACAATATCAGCCCGGACGGACAGGATGCACATTCTACCCAGGTTGCGATGGACAACAATGGCAATGCCATCATTGTCTGGCAGCAATCCGACGGCTCGAACCTCCAAATTTTCAAGAGCGAGTTTCGGGGCGGCTTTTGGAAACATCCTGCCAGCCTCTCCGACAACATCAGCCCGGACGAGTATACCGATTATCCCCAGGTTGCGATGGACAATAACGGCAATGCGATTATCACATGGCATCAATACGACGGCTCGTATTTGCAAATCTTCAAGAGCGAATACCGCTGGGGCTTCTGAAAAATAAAAACTCACTTTAACTATGACTATGAGCAATAAACAAAATCCGGGCGGGGTCAACGCCGAAACTCTTTGCAGTATTGCCATCCTTTTCGCCCTCGCAACAATTGCGGGCGCCTTCCTGCTTGTCCAGGGAGGTTTTAACAGGGACTCTCTCTTTGCTACCGAATCGCAGAAAAGATTTCCCGCTCCTGCAACCATAAAGAGAGGGGGCGAGTCTCCCGCGGAGATTCTCCACAATATTCAATCCCCGGGCTTCAAACTGTCAGGGGCTGCGGAGACATTCAACGCCGAGACGCTCTCAAACAAGATTGATGGCAGGGCGGACCTCTATCTCGAATGTGGCTTTGTGCGTCTCGATACGCTACGATTTGCAAAGGAGAATGACCCGGCGGGGTGGTTCGAGGTCTTTCTCTATGACATGGGCGCGCCGGAGAACGCCTTTGCCGTGTATTCCATCCAGCGGCGGAAAGACGGCAGGGATGCAACCCTTGCGCCATTTGTCTACACCGTGGAAAATGCGATTTTTCTCATGCACGGGAAATACTACACCGAGATGGTGGCATCGGAGGCGTCAGACGTCCTTAATGAGGCGATGATGACATCGTCGCAGAATCTCCTTCAAAAACATCCCCCCGAGGCGTTTTCCCTGCCGGAAATGTCGCTCCTGCCCGAGGATGCCCGCCTGAAGGGAAGCGAGAAATTGTTTCTCAAAAACGCCTTCGGTTTTGAAAAATTCTCAAGAGTCCTGACTGCCATCTATCGTCAGAATGAAAAGGAGATGATGGCGTTTGTCACGACCCGCAGAGGCGCGGGCGGCGCTCGCGCGCTGGCGGAGGAATACCGCAGATTTCTCGTCAGTCTCGGCGGCGAGGAGCGGAAGGTTGCGGAACCCGCCGTGCCGGGTCTTATCATTATTGACATGACGGGCGACATCGAAGTATTCTTCTGTGCAGGCGATATTCTGGCGGGGATTCATGCGGCGCGGGACAAGGATGCGGCGCTCGTCCTTGTCTGGAAACTCTATACACACATAACCACATTGGGGAGGATATGACTTCTCTGGATTCAGCTATTGAAAAGATTTCGCGGAGGCGATTTCTGGCGCGCATCTTGAAGGCGGGCTCCGCCATTGCCGCAACGGGCGCGCTGGGGTCATTGCTGTATGACCCGTGGGGACCATCGGGTGAAATAAAAGAACAGAGCGTCGCCCTGCCCGATTTCTCAATAACCGGCTTGGGCGGAAAAATCGCCATTGTCTCCGGTTCCAACCGCCGCGCAACAGTAGCAAAGGCTATAGATGCCATCGGCGGCATCGGCGCATTCATCAAACAGGGCGACATCGTCCTTTTAAAGGTCAATGCCGCCTTCGCATCGCCCCCCATCCTTTCCGCCACCACACACCCCTACCTCCTGAGCGAGGTTATCACCCTCTGCTTCAGGGCGGGAGCATCTGAGGTGCGTGTGACGGATAACCCCATCAATGACCCGGTCAGTTGTTTCCAGTTGAGCGGCATTGCCCGCGCCACGGAGGAATCCGGCGGAAAACTCTTCTTCCCCAAGGGCTCATACTTCAGACCCACAACTGTGAAGAACGGAGAGCTTATCAGAAATTGGCCTATTCTGTATGTCCCCTTTGAGGGCGTTACAAAGCTCATCGGGCTGGCGCCCCTGAAAGACCACAATCGCAGCGGCGCCTCCATGGCCCTGAAAAACTGGTATGGGCTCCTCGGCGGACGCCGCAATACCTTTCATCAGGACATCCACAACATAATCAAGGAACTCGCAATGCTTGCCCGCCCGACATTTGTCATCCTCGATGGCACCACCACCATGATGACCAATGGTCCCACCGGCGGGGCTCTCTCTGACCTGAAACAGACTAACCTCATGATAGCCTCCACCGACCATGTGGCGGCGGACGCCTTTGGCTGCACGGTGCTGGGACGCAACATCTCCGACTTGCCCTTCATCCGCATGTCAGCCGAGGCGGGCGCCGGAACGGCGGATTATGCGGCGTTGAAGCCTGTGCGACTCTCTACAACGTGAGGACTCCGGCAGGATGGATGAGAAAAGACAAAAGATGAAGGATGAAGAACAGACAACAGCCCCTGTGGTGTCATCCGCAGGAATCGCCAAACCATCCCTTTCTATCACATTCACCCGCCGCATAAGTCAGGTTTTCTTTCTTGCGCTATTTTTATGGCTCTGCGTGGTATCAACACTGGGGACGGAGTTCTGGCGGTTGCGGGGCTGGCCTGTGAACTGGTTCATCCACCTTGACCCCCTTGCCGCCATTGGAACCATCCTCACAACCCACGCCCTTTACCGCGGCATGGTCTGGGCGGTGGCGACAATAGTCCTCACTGTCGTATTCGGGAGATTTTTTTGCGGATGGGTGTGTCCCTTCGGGACGATGCAGCATTTTTTCGGCTGGCTGGGGGCTAAAGAGAGGAAGACGCCCGAGCGCATTACCCGCAACCGATACCGCAAGGCGCAGTCCATCAAATATTTCTTACTGCTCGCATTCATAGTAATGGCAACGGTGCCGTTTGGTGGTTCCGTCTCACTCCAGACGGGACTCATTGACCCCATTCCCCTCGTCCATCGCTCCGTGAACATAGTCCTTCTGCCGATTCTTGCCCGTTCTTTCGGTCTCATGTCCATAACCTTCAGGCAGTATGAGGGGGCATGGGTCATCGGGATGCTCTTTCTTGCCGCGCTTTTCCTGAACTTCATCCTGCCGAGATTATACTGCCGGTTCATCTGCCCGCTCGGGGCGCTTCTTGGAATTCTTGGACGGTTTGCCATCTGGCGCATTGGTCAGAGCCGCGCCACATGCACAAATTGCGGTCTTTGTGAAAAGGCGTGCGAGGGAGCCTGTGAGCCATCCGCAAAAATCCGCACGAGTGAATGCGTCCTGTGCTTCAACTGCCTGCATGTCTGTCCGGAGGGTCTCATTTCTTACAGGGTGCGGGAATCCGCCGCGGGTGAGGTTACAAATCCCGATATGGGTCGGCGCGGCTTCCTCCTCTCTATCCTTTCGGGCGTTATGGCAATCCCGATGCTCCGCCTTGCGGGGACGCTCGGGACAAACTGGCATCACCGGCTCATCCGTCCGCCGGGCGCCCTGCCGGAGGAAGAATTTCTCAAGCGATGCATCAAGTGCGGGCAGTGCATGCGCATCTGTCCGACGAACATCATTGTCCCCGGCGGGCTGAAGGGCGGTGTGGAAAGCCTCTGGACGCCTGTCCTGAATTTCCGCTCCGGCACAAGCGGTTGCCAGTTGAACTGCACAGCCTGCGGGTTCATCTGTCCCACCGCGGCAATCCGTCCAATCACAATTGCTGAAAAGATGGGGCTGGGGGAATATGCGGACATGGGTCCTGTGCGGCTCGGCACCGCCTTTGTCGACCGGAACCGCTGTCTCCCCTGGGCGATGAATATCCCGTGCATCGTCTGCCAAGAGAATTGCCCTGTGACGCCAAAGGCGATTTATGTGCGCGAGTCATGGGAGGCGATGCGTGACGGCATCTTTGAGGCGGCAAGGGTTGATGGCGCAACGGTCTATCTGAAGGGCGCCTTGATGAAGGCGGGGCGATATGCCACGGGTGATTATTTCTGCGAGACGGGGGGGGCGCGCTACCGCATCATGGCAAACACAATGGACACTATCGTCCTTGAAGGCGCTTCGTCCCTCAAGACCGGCGACAGGCTGGAAGTCGAGGCGCACCTGCTCGCCCCCTGCGTGGATGTGGAGAAGTGTATCGGCTGCGGGACATGCGAGCATGAGTGCCCCGTGAGCGGACTCCGCGCCATCCGCGTCAGCGCCGAAAATGAATCCCGCTCAAGGGAACACGCGCTCCTCTTGAAAAGCAGATAACCTTTGATTTCCTCCTATTGGACAGATATGTATATTTATTGTTAATGACTTTTACACGTATAAAGGAGGATTTTTCCATGTCTGATGATGAAAAAAAGATGTCCCGCCGTGAGTTTATCAAGGGCGCAGGTCTTGGCAGCCTCTCTTCCATCATCGCCCTGACCACGGGCTCACTTCTTGGAAACGCCCTTGCGCAGGATAAAACCCACGCCACACCCACGCCTGCCCCGGAAAAACCAAATATGCCCATGCGCCCCTTTGGAAAAACGGGCGGCAAGGTCTCCATCCTCAGCCTCGGCGGCATCATAGATTTCACAGCCAACCAGATTATCCTCAAAAAATCCTTGGACTGGGGTGTCAATTACTGGGACACTTCG